>JBATUM010000323.1:0-24495 GCA_049671145.1 Promethearchaeia archaeon | reverse complement strand
ATTGAATATTTTTATAAAGGCAATGAGAAAAACTTAACCACAATTGGTCAAACTGTTTATGAGGTGATATTAACGCTTAAAGAAAAATTTAATGTGAAACATAAAGCTGAGCATAGTCCTGGGATTTTTCCCTTTTTCTTAAGTGCCGATTTTAGGGAAAAATTTCGTGAAATGGTTAAGAGGGGAACTGCTTTTATTAATCCTCATTTAATGATTTATGATCAGCTTGAAAAAGAAGAATATAAGCAAAAAATTAATAAAGAAAATGAAAAACAAATATTCATAAAAGCTTTGAATATTTACTTGTCAAATATGTGAAAGAATGAATAATTTGAAACAAAAAAAGAAGGACCCTCATATTGTTATATCTCCAATTATATCATGCTCAAGAAGAACAGATATTCCTGCATTTTTGATGGAATGGGTTATTGAAAAAATAAAAACAGGTTACGTTGATGTAACCAATCCTTTCAATAGAAGTCAGATATATCGAGTATCATTGGATCCTAAGGATGTTAAATGTTGGTGTTGGTGGAGCAAAAACTTTAAAGAATGGATTAAGGTATACCATTCAGGCCAAGCACTTTTTGATTTATATCAAGGGCATTATTTCCAATTTACAATTAATTCACCATCCGAATTAGAAGGTAATATTAATATTTCTTTAGGAGAAAGATTTAAGCAGATGGAGTGGTTAATCGAAAATTTTGGAATTTTATCAGTGAATTTCAGGTTTGATCCAATAATATTTTACAAGAAAAAAAATTCAAATTCTATAACCAGTAATTTGGGTAAATTTAATTATATTATTGAGAAAATTTCTTCTTTAGGGTTAACAGAGATGATTTTTTCATTTGCAACCATTTATTCAAAAGTAAAACACCGTATGATCTCAAGAGGGTTTATTCCAATTGATCCCCCAATTAATAAGAAAAAAGAAATATTAAATAAATTAAAAAAAATCTGTGAAAAGTATAATATTACAATGAAAGCATGCTGTCAACCTGATCTACTCGATATTAAAGGAATTGAACAAGCACATTGTATTGATGCTTATAAAATCGAAAAAATTATTGGTGAACCCATTCCAAAAATCAGAGACTCTGGGCAACGTAAAAGTTGTGGATGCTTTAAATCAAAAGATATTGGAGGATATACGGGAAAATTTAGATGTAAGCATAATTGTGATTATTGTTATGCTTCTCCAGCCAAAAAGTAATGTTAAAAGAACTGTTTAAAAATCTAAATTTTACTTTTATTAAAAAAAAGATATTAATTATTCAAAAGATTAAATGAAGTAATTTTCAAAAATAAATCTTAATTAGGGGTTTATTAGAATGAATACTCAAGAAAAAGAACAAATAATAATTGATACTTATAATGTGGTAGTAATTGGAGCAGGAAATGGTGGATTGGCGGCAGCAACACAATTAGCGTTAAATGGAAAGAAGATAATTTTATTTGAACAACATAATTTACCTGGAGGTTTTGCTTCAAGTTTTATGAGAGGAAAGTTTGAGTTTGAAACATCTCTTCATGAATTCGCGAGCATTGGTCCCCCATCGAATGGAGGAAGTGTTAGAAAATTATTCGAGGACAGATTTGGCTTAGATGTTGAATTTGTAGCAGTCCCCGAAGCTTATAGACTTATTTTAACCGATCCATCTGAAAAATTAGATGTAACTATGCCGTTTGGGGTAGAAAATTTTATTGAAGCAATTGAAAAACAGTTTCCTGGTAGCAGAGATTCAGTAACAAAACTTTTCGATATAGCAAAAGAAATTCGTGATGCTTTTAGATATTTTGGAGCAACAAGAGGAAATCCAGATCAAGGGGTTTTAATGAAAGAATATCCAAACTTTCTTAAGACCGCAGCTTATAGTACAAAAGAAGTCGAAGATGCTTTAAACATACCCGAGGATGCTCGTAAAATTCTTAATGCCTATTGGTCTTATATAGGACTTCCCATAGATCGAGTTAATTTTACTATTTTTGCTTCTATGGTTCTTGGTTACATGGAATATGGAGCATACATATTGAAAAAACGATCTCATGAATATACTACTGCCTTTGACGTTAAAATAAGAGAACTTGGAGGTATTATTGAATATAATACTAGAGTCGAGAAAATCTTAGTGGAAAATGGTAAAGTAGTCGGAGTCGAAACCTCAAGAGGAGATAAAATTAAAACAAATTATGTAATTTGTAATGCCTCTCCAACATTGACCTATAATAAATTAATTTACCCTAAATCAGAAGTTCCAGAAATTGCCTATAAGGAAGTAAATGCTCGAATACATGGATTAACGGGTTTTTGTGTTTACTTAGGCCTTGATGCAACAGCTGAAGAATTAGGTTTAAAAGAATATGGTTATTTTATCATGAAAAATATGAATACTGAAGAAATATATAATTCTTGGAGTAAGTTACAATCACCAGGAGGTCAAGCTGCTGTTGTACTTAATGTACCAAATCCAGAATGTTCACCTCCAGGCACTTGTATTATTTATATTACTACTCTTTTTAAACCTGAAATATGGAAGGATGTCAAACCAGAACAGTATGTTGACATTAAAAACAAAATTGCTGAAGAGCTAATAATCCAGTTTGAAGAAGCAACTGGAGCGCCGATTAGGGAACATATTGAAGAGATAGAAGTTGCAACTCCAGCTACTTTTGCACGATTTACAAGAACTTATAATGGAATTATATATGGTTATGAACCAGAATCTTGGGATTCATTAGTACCAAGATTGATGATGATGGGGCAGGATAATTATATTAAAGGACTTGAGTTTGCGGGAGGATTTGGCAGACGGGCTCACGGGTATGGAAGCACCATCTCTGATGGATATACATCTGCGCTTCTTATATTACAAGAATTAATTAAAGAAGGTGAGGGTAAATGAGTAAAAAAGATGATGAGCGATTTATTATTACAATAAAATCGAATACTAAAGATTTATTCGCTTTTACAAAATTAGTGCCTCAAAGAAAGAAAAGAATAGAAAATGCTTCAGCTGAACCAATTACATCGGATCCAATAAATAATATTGCTAGAAAACTTCATCCAGAACGTCAATATTTAAAAATAAGTGAGATTAAAGAAGAAACAAAATCGGCAAAAACTTTTAAGCTAGTACCTGATCCCGATTCGATGACTAAAGAACTAGCTTATTTCAGACCGGGACAATATTTAAGCTTAAAAGTAAAGGTTAACGGCGTAGAAATCACAAGACCATATTCCCTAGCTTCTTCTCCTAAAGATGCTTTAAGTGGTTTTTATGAGCTCACTATTAGAAGAGAAGCAGAAGGATTTTTAACCCATTATATATGGGATCATTGGAAAGTTGGAGCACAAGTTGAAAGTTCTGGACCAGAAGGATTCTTTTATTATGAACCACTTCGAGATTTAAAAAATATAGTGGGGATTGCTGGAGGTTCTGGAATCACACCATTCCGCTCGATAGCAAAAGCAATCGTAGAAGGAATTATAGATGCTAACCTAACTTTATTATATGGAAGCAGTGAAGAAGATGATATTATTTATTACGAAGAATTTAAAGAGCTTGAGAAAAATTATCCTGATAAATTTAAAGTAGTTTACATTTTAAGCTGTGAGGAAGTTACATTAGACGGATGTGAACAAGGATTTATTACTATTGACATCATCGATAAGTATTGTGAAGTGAAAAATAGTTCATTTTTTATCTGTGGACCTCAGATTATGTATGATTTTGTCGGAAAAGAAATAGAAAAACTTAATCTACCTCATAAAAGAATTCGTAGAGAAGCCTTCGGAGAAATTAAGGATGTACTTTCCCTCCCTGAATTTCCAAAAGATCTTGCTGAAAAAAGCTTTAAAATTAAAGTTCAAATTGGAAATTTAATGAAAGAAATACCTGCTTTATCAACTGAATCAATTTTGGTTGCTATAGAAAGAGCAAGTTTAGCTCCTCCTTCAAAATGTCGCTCAGGTGAATGTGGGTTCTGTCGCTCATTGCTTATTTCAGGAGATGTATATGTTAGCCCATTTTCAGACTGGAGGAGATCAGCAGATAAAAAATTTAACTATTTCCATCCATGTGCTTCGTATCCAACCTCTAATCTCGAAATTAAGGTGCCAAGGCATTTATAAGCAAATAAAGTGAATAAGATATAATATCCTTAAATCAACCAATCATTTTTTTAATATTTTTTAGCAAAATTTATCTTATATTCTTAATACAAACTTTTTAATCGTGTTGTTTTTTGTAAGTCTTTTCTAAAATGAATATTAAACTCAAATTTGGAATTAGTGCCTTTATAGTAATCTTACTCCAATCTGGTTTAAAATTATTTGGAGTTATAATTACTGGAAGTTTAAGTTTTTTGTCTGAAACAGTGGATACCTTATCAGATATTGTATTTGCATTTTTAACTATTTTTTCCATATATATCAGTCAGCGTCCTCCAGATTATGAACATATGTATGGACATTCTAAAATAGATTCAATTGGAGCGATGATTCAAGGAGTCTTTCTTATAACCACATATTTTTTCTTGATTTTAAATGCAATTCAGATTATAATTAGACAATCATATATTGTCTCTAATCCAAACTTTGGTTTTCAAATTCTTATAATTTCTTTCCTCATAAACATAATATTTTCTAGAATTTTAATTTGGCAAGGAAAAAAAAGAAAAAGTTTATCGCTCCAAGTACAAGGATTAAATTTATTTCAAGATTCTATACGAGCAATAATAGTTTTAGTAAGTTTTGTTTTAGTTATATTTTTTAATATTACTTTTTTAGATCCACTTTTTAGTATAATTCTTTCAATTTGGATTATTTTTAGCTCAGCTTTTCTATTAAAAAAAGGTATAACAAATTTAGCTGATGTAAACCCTATTAGTCCGTATATCATAGAAGAGATCAAGCAAAAAATATTTCACTTAGAACATGTTAATGCTGTTGACGACATAAAAATTAGAGCAAGTGGAGATGAACTCTTTATAGATGTACGACTTTCTGTTGAAGATCATATTTCGATAATACATGCCAATGAAATTACTAAAGCAATTTCCTCAATGTCTAAATCGTATTTCCCTCCTTATAAGGTTGAAAGTATTATAGAGATGAATCCTCTTAGTGGAGAAATATCTATTGGGGATAAAATCATTAATTTACTCCATTCTATGAAATCAGAATTTAATGAAATTCTCAAATTCAAAGATTTGACTGTGTTCAGAATCGAAAATAAGTATTTTCTTTCAATATCAATAGTAGTTGATGAAAATTTATCGCTTAAGAGAGCTCATGATATAAGTAATAATTTTGAACAGGAATTGAAGAAAGAAGAACCCCGTATTTCTCGAATAATTACCCATATTGAATCAGGAGCATTGACTGAAAAATTATCAACGAAACAATTAACATGTAAAAGATTTAATCAGGATGAATTGAATTCTATTGAAGAAAGAATTGAAAAAATCCTCAGAACCCATCCAGAAGTCAAAGGATATCATGGATTAGAGTTATGGTCAACCATTGATTTCTGCGTTCTTGAATTGCACATTTTCTTCGATGACAATCTAAACATTTCACATGTTCATGATATTATTACTGGATTAGAGCAAAAAGTTATTGAAGAGCTTGATATTGAAGGATTAAATCAAATTATCTTTCATTCAGAGCCATTAAAAGAGCGAACAGATGGAATATTATTTAAAAATTAAAAACATATTTTTCTAATTCTAATTCCTTTTGAATAAGTTTAATATCTTGTTGAATACTTTTATTTAAAGGAATTCCTGTTTTTTTTCTTTCAATTTCATTGATATATTCTTTTTCTCCTCCTGTATAAATCTTCTCGACTCCAGGTTCTTTTTTAGAACTTCTTAAAGTCCTCATGATCTTTCCAGTTGTATTTTTGAAAGACTTTATTCCCATAAAGTTTTCAAGGTTAATAGCTAAGAAGAAATGGCCCACTGATAGCCTCTTTTGACCATTTTCATAAATCCCAGCAGTATTTTTTAAAAATATACCTTCTTGTAATGCTGAAGATAGTATTTCTACAAAAGTTGCATAGCCATAACCTTTATGCCCTGAAGTACTTTCGCCTTTTCCACCCAGAGGTAATAATGCAGCTGAAGCTTCATCCAAATCATGTAATACTTCTTTGGGATCATCCTCAGTTTTCCCATTTTTTGTAATTATTAAGCCATTAGGAAGTGATTTATGTAATCTGTTATATACCTCTACCTTACCTCTCTGAATAATTGATGTTGCACAATCAATTAAAAAGGGAAACCTTTCATCTGTTGGAGCACCCATGGTTAAAGGATTTGTGCCCAATAATGGTTCCACTCCAAATGTTGGTGGAACCATAGGTCTTGTATTTGTAGTTGTAATTCCAATCATTCCTTCTTTAATTGCCATTAGAGAATAATATCCTGCTATTCCAAAATGAGTTGAGTTTCTGACCGCAACAGCTCCTAATCCAAACTTTTTAGCTTTCTTAATTGCTAATTTCATTGATTTATAAGCAATTACAGGTCCTAATCCAAATCGTCCATCTATAACTGCAGTAGTTGGAGTTTCCTTGATTAATTTTGGTTTAGTTTTTACATTATAAATACCTTGCTTGATTCTTTCATAATAAGTCTTTAATCTTTGAATACCATGAGAATCAATACCTCTTATATCAGAAGTGATTAACACATCAGAAACTATTTCTGCATGTTTTTTGGGGGCCCCTAATTTAATAAAAACATCTTTAATGAAGTTTTTTAAAATGTGTGGTTTAATATAAACGATTTCATCAAAATCAACCTTTGATTGCTGATCACTAGTTTCCGTTGTATACATAATCTCACCATAGATCGACTGGTAATATTTATTTTATTTCCTTTCTATTTAATTAAAATCCTATTTAATATAAGGTGAGAATTAGTAATAGACAAGTTCAAAAACTGTTTAATCGTAATAACATGAAGAAAAAAAGAAATCAAAAAGGGAATTTGTATTGATCTAAACCTTGCTCTTGTTGCATAATTTTGATATCATTTTGAAGACTTTTATTTAAAGGTATTCCTGTTTTTTTCCTTTCTATCTCTGCAAGATATTCTTTTTCACCTGCGGTATATATTCTTTCAGCTTTAGGATCTTTTTTAGCGCTTCTAAGCCCCCTCATTATATTACCAGCTGTATTTTTAAAGGAATCTAAACCAGCAAAATTATCAATATTTATTGCGAGAAAGAAATGACCTACTTTAAGTCTCTTTTTTCCATTTTCTTCGATTCCAAGTGTATCTCTTAGATATATTCCGTTTTGCAATGCAGCAGACAATAATTCAACAACAGTTGCATAACCGTATCCTTTATATCCTGCTGTGTCCTCTCCTTTCCCCCCTAAAGGTAATAAGGCTGCCCTTCTATGAAGCATTTCTTCTAAAACCTCATTTGGATCAGTTATAATTTCTCCTTTGTCATTTATTACAGTATTTTCTGGTAAAGGTTTATTTATTCGGCCATAAACTTCTACTTTTCCACGTTGTATTATAGATGTGGCACAATCAATAAGAAATGGAAAATCTTCATCTGTTGGTGCTCCAACTGTTAAAGGATTAGTTCCTAACATAGGTTCAACTCCAAATGTAGGAGGAATTGAAGGTCTTGCATTAGTTACTGTAAGGCCTATCATCCCTTCCTTAATCGCCATTAAGGAATAATAACCTGCGATTCCAAAATGCGTAGAATTTCTTACTGCAACAGCCCCAAGGCCATACTTTTTTGCTTTCTCAATTGCAGCCTTCATAGCTTTATAGGCAATTACATGTCCCATACCGCAATTACCGTCCCAAAGAGCTGTCGTTGGACCGTCCTTTATAACTTCAATTTTGGTATTTATTTCATAAATACCTTGTTTTATTCTATCATAATACATTTTGCATCGTTGGATTCCATGTGATTCTATTCCTCTTAAATCAGACGTAATTAAAACTTCAGCAATAATTTTAGCATCTTCTTTGGGAACCCCTAAACCAATATAGACATCTTCCATGAAATTATTAAGAATATTTGCATCGATAACTATTTTATCCTCAGACATTATTTTATTAACTCAATTTGTTATTATTCAATTCTAGAATTATTATAATTTCAAGTTTGCTAAGCTTTAGTTAATATTTCTATTTATATTAAATCTCTATATATTATTAGCATATCATGCAATTTTTTGAACTGCTTTCTTTTTCTTGTTATTTATGATTTTAAATGATATGGATGAAAAAGTAAAAGGGAAATTTTACAAAGAAATAACTGTTGATATTAATGATGGAGAAAAAATAACTTACGTTTTTCCAGATACTAATGAATTTATTTCGATTATTAAACGGAAATTACACAAGGAATTAATTAAAAGTGAGTAAATCTAGATTCAATTGAAATCTTATATCATACTTTTTAATTTATAATTTTACAGAAAAAGTTTTAAAAAACCCGATCCTTAGCTCCAATCCTATTACTAGGTCCAATAATATCATACCCCTCCACTCCCTTACCATGAAGCGTGAACACCTAAACTTACGGCTGCTCCATCCCTGGCCTGGCCGGGTTTGCTATTATGTGATTATGTTTTCCCTACAGAAAACACCACACAGACACCCACCATCATGGGGAGAGCTTCGCCGGGATACAATAATGGCTAATAATAACTCATGATGCCTCAAATCAGGCATTTCCGCTATGCGCATTTTGCGGTCCGTCCAGCATGGGACTTCAGACATTGCGCAACTTGTCCAATAATGAATAATTTGTCGTAAAATAAAAAATTATTTATTGAAAAATCAAATTAAAAATAAAAATAGAAAGAATTTGAATATTAAATTAACTTTAAGATTTTCTATTTTTTGCTTTAACTTTTAAGACATAATGACAATGTCTATTACTACTATCTTCAAGAATACATTCTTTAATTTCTGATTCAAACATATAATTTGGGAGAAGTGTAGCTAAAAAGCTTCGGGTATATGGAAAACATATACTCTCCTGAATTGTCTTTGCTATATTTGGATTTTTTTTACCACCTATGGGACAAAACCTCTTGGAATGCTTAAGGATTACATCATAAGTATTCTCATCTATCTTTTTTATTGATACTTTAGAACTTATAACTTTATATATTTGATATAAAGCAGTTTCCAAATTATTAATCCCTTTTCTTTTATAGATATTTGCTAATTTCGCGCCTAATGCTGTTGACACTGACCTTGGAAGATCTTTTCCCCCAAGATCAATCATCTCATTGATATATGCATGAAAGAATTTAAGAGCATCTTTTACCATTAATTATAACCTAATTTATGAATAATTATTCTAACCTAGAACCTATTTGAAAAGTCATAGATTTGTTATTTAAACTTATTCTTTTTTGCCTAAGATAAATGGGTATAATATCATTGTGATAAATTAATAATTTGATAAAAGATATTGCTCTCTGATATTATCAAGAAGAAATAATACAGATGTTCTTATTAATTCTTTAGTAAATCACTAAATTCACTGACTATAATTATTATAAAACACACATTTTTTTAATGATATTATAAAGACAAACGAAGTATTACGCTTACTAAGAATCTCAAGACGAACACTATTTAGATATAAAAATCAAGGTTTTTTTAAAAACCAAATTATAAAAAGGTATAGTCGTATACAATATCATGAAAAAAGTATTCCCAAATGCCGTTTCGGCAGATGGGATAGAGGCATTCGGACTAATGCCACAAATAATTCAACAACACATCGCTGATAAGATTATTTGCAATAAAATGGGTATAGTTTACCTCGTTTTAATAGTCTGGTTATATTAGAATCAATTATTTACAAATTTAGGAAGGTGAATTCTTATCTGACAAGAAATCAAATCCTAAAGGCTCTTTAATGTAAATCTTAAGAGTTTATCTTTATCTTCTTGCGCATATTCTATACCAATTCTTTTTCCAAGAATAATGTCATTTGGGTTAATACTTTCACCATAAGCAAAAAAAAGTTGTGAATCAGGAGCGCATGAATCTTTTCCATTAAAAATTTCTTTTGTAATGTTTAAAGCCATACATAATTTAGCGGGGCCATCAGTTAGGTTTTTGTAATTTCTACCGATTTTAACGTTTCTATTTTTTGTCATAATTTCAATTCCATCAATAGGATATAATTGCCTTATCAGAACCGCGCAAGGCATACCTTCTGGTTCAGTAACTACATTTAAACAGTAATACATTCCATATATAAAGTAAATATATAAAGTTCCTGGTTTCATATACATTGGTTTGGTTCTTTCTGTTTTTTTATAATTATGACTATGGCATGCCTTATCGTTTGGACCTAAATAAGCCTCAACTTCAATAATTTTTCCAACAATATTACCTCTTTTCGTCTTTCTCACAATATATTTACCTATTAATTCTTTAGCAACGTCTACCGTATGTCTGTTAAAAAAATCCCTATTTAATCTTATCAATTTACTCAAAATTTAGTATTTAACAATATAAATAGAAGAATTAAGGATTAATTCAAAAAAATTATGAATTTAAAAAAATATAAAAAAAGGAGGAATCAGTTTAGAAAAATGGCTTCTCGAATGACCACACCTAAACCAATTATCCTCCATTCTATATTACTTTTTTTTATTTTTAAAGTTTGTTAATGAACTTGTTGAATAATAGGTATTTGTTTATATTTTTTATTCAACTTACTACGAGTCCACCATCTCTCGCTATTAGCGATGATGGGGCTGTGTATCGTAGCAAATCCAACCTTTTCAGGAAGGATTCCTCTGTCATCGAGGGTTGCTGCAATAGGAGAAACATAATTATATTTCGTTTCCTTTTAAGAGCTCTATGAAAAAAAGGAATAATCTTTATTTAAATAGATATAGAGAAGAGGATTAGTATAAAGTTATAAAAAATTACTAATTATTCAACAAGTTTGTTAATAAATTTCTCTCATAATAATCGTAAAATCGAATTATCTTGATTTTAATTTTTTATTCATTTTTTTGAAGTTCTTTTTTTTTCAATTCAAATATAGCTTTTAGCGGTAATGAAAAATCGAAATAAATAAATGCGCTATTTGTATCTAATTTATGTTCTCTTGCGAGCTTCTCTAATTTTAACATATATTCTAGGCGTATATCGAAAAACTTTTCATAACATTCTTCGTCTAAATATATGAGATTAAACCAAGGTCGTGATATATTTAGCCAGTACTTAGCATATATCTGTTTAGCTTCTTCAATATCATCCAAATTATCCTTCAAATGATTTAATAAAGGATTTAAATAATCGAGTAATTTTTTGCCATTATAAATTGCCTTCAGATAATTCGTAATTTCATATTCATAAAAGTTTAGAAGTTTTTGGGGATCACTTGAAGAAACTATATCCTCAAAATCTGGCACTTCCTCTTTAATTTCAGGATTGATACGATAATATTTTGCAGGAATCTTTCCTTCTTTTAATAACTCTTCCTTCCTTGAGAGTAAGAGCCCATCTTCCTCCATACTTCGTAAGACTCTTGATAGAGTAGATTTGTTTCTCTTTGTTAATTTAGCTATGTCAGATACGTTTTTCTCATGATAAATTTGTAGAATCATCCAAATATCATACCGTAAGGGGTGCTTATCTATTAATTCTTCCCAAGATTCTTCTGTACTTGGAAAAAAAGTTTTAATTTCTTTTTTTATCGACATTGTCTACACATCCTTTATCCGATTTTTTTCTCTTTTTTTCTTTTATGAATAAAAATATTTATATTCCTTAATAATAAATTGTACGGCCTTATATTTATTTTTTTTTATAAATCAGTTTACTATGATTTTATTTTTGATCATAAGATTTATATATGGATCGTTGCATATTTTTAAATTAGTGCAACTGATCCGTTGCATAGTATTTAAATTAGTGCAACTAATCTAATGAAAAAATAAGTTTAATAGATGAAAAAAAATGAATAAATCAAAAATTATACCAAAACTATTAGTACTTTCGACTCTAGCAATCATAATCTTTAGTTTCCTGCCAGCAACATTAGCAGTTAGCCCACAAGACAGAGTTGATGCAATGCTTTTTTCCGAACAAAACATAAGTGACGCTGCATTTATGGGTTGGGATATTGAATCGTCAGAAGAGAGTTATTTCATTTTAGGGATAGGATACAGCGAAGAAGATAAAGATAATGACTTAGTTCAGCCTCCGTATAAAGTTCAACTTCTTGTAGATGGACAAGATATCAAATTACGTAGATTTTCATGGAATGATAAAGAAGGATACATTATGGAAATGTATGGATATGGTCCTATTCCTGTGCACTGGTGGTTTTTTTATCATGTCTTTGAACCAGGTTATTTTGAAGTAGGGTTACATAATGGAATATGTTATCTTTCTGCTCGTGATGGTCAAGGTTCAGCGAGAATAATATGGGAATTTCCTATGGAATTCGCTTTTAATGTAATATAAGTAAATATGAAACTGTCAATTCCAAACATAAACGAAAAAATGAAATTAAAATTTAAACTAAAAATATAGAAAAAGAGAGGAATTAGTTTAAAAAAATGGCTTCTCGATTAACCACACCTAAACCAATATTCCTCCATTCTATATTACTTTTTTTTATTAGCAAATTTCGCTCTGACTTTCAAAATTCAAGTGACTTGCGATTCACTATTTTTAAGGGGTAGAAATTTGTTTTTTTAAAAAGAAACGTAAATGGAACATTCGCAGCAATTGCTCATCCAAACGGGCAAAGTCCATGCGTTTATTAATAGAAATTCTTGATTGTTTTAAATTATCCCATACACTTAATTGTTTAGACAGTTCCTCTTGCTCACTAGAAACTCTTATGGCAAATCTGTCATATCCATACTTTTCGCATATGTGCTGGGCTTGAGTTAAAGATCGTTGGGCTTTTTTTAAATCCAAGATTAATAAATACATTTTTGATTGGAGTAAATAAGTTTCAGCTAAAAAGTGGTTAATGTTTTGATTCTCAGCAATATCCAGTATTCGCGTAATGTAGGATTGTAATTCGTCCACTACTTTCAGATCATTAGTGATACGTAGTTCAACTAAGAGTGTATCACAGAGGTGAAGAAGAGCATTAATGGTAACATCCCACCAAACAATCTCTTCATCAACAAACTGCTGTAATAATTCTTTAGCTTTCATTCGATCGCTAGCTTTAGTACTAATTTTTAGCATCAGTATCTTATCCAGACGATAAATAACATCATTTAACTTGCTTTTCTCTTGATCTATAAACAGTCCCATGCGATTAAAATATTGCTGTGCTCGATCATAAGAGTTTATATAGATTGCTAAATCAAACAGGGAATCTAGAACAAAAATGATCATACTAACGTTATTTCTCTTCTCAAAACCTATCAGACTTCTCTCAAAATAGCTTAAGGCACGAATCAAGTCATTCTTTTGGTAATAAGTAATTCCTATGTTATTAAGAAACAGAGGAATTGAGTATTTGTCATTAAGTTCCTCGGCAAAAGCCAATCCTCGCTTAGCATACTCCATAGTCCCTTCCAAATCTCCATGATACGATAAAATGACCTGGATACCTAAATAAAGATGAGGTTTATTCCGATTAAAACCATTTTTTTCAAGTACTAAGCCCCTCTCATAATATCCTTGAGCTCGTTCAATTTCACCTTTATATAAATAAATTATTCCAAGTTGAGTAAGAGATCGAGCAATATCTTGTTTGTAGCCTAGTTCTTCTTGCAATGTTAAAGCCTCCATCGTAAGTTGTAGGGATAGATCAAACTCACCTTTGTCCAAGTAAAAAAAGCCTTTAAGAAATGCAATTGATGCCTTCCTTCGCACTAGCTCTTTTGACGGTTCTTGAGTAATACGTTTGAGCAGACTTTCGCTTCTTTCAATTATTTCAGAACCCTCATCTAATCTTCCAAGAAAACCTAATGCTTCAGCCATTTCAATAGAGGCGTCAAGAGATTGGAGGAGATTTCCCAGTCTTTTGCTCTCTTGATAAACTTGTTTAGAAAGCTTGAGGGCATCCTCGTCTTGTCCCAATCTATTCAAACATGTACTCTTGAGGAGTTGGCAGGTAAGTTTTTCGTGAGGAGGAAGATTGACCTTTTCCTCAAGATTATTTAATACTCGGAGGGCTTCCTTGAATTTACCCTCGTTCTTAAGCTGTTCTGCCTTATTTAATTTCTTTATCTTTGAAAATTGCATTTTGTTGCGATAATGACGAAATTTTGAATCTCATAATTTTCTTGATTAATAGAAATTAGGACGTACTTGTATAAAAATTATTTTTTCTAATAAGCTTTAAAAAATCAAATTAATGTTCTCTTAGAGTTAATTCTTTTTTAAGAAACGATTCTAATTTGGGATTACAAGCAATAAATGGAAATTTTACTTCTATTGATAAATCTTTATTAATTTCTTTTCCGTCTAAAGAAAAGGTTTTACCTCCAGCTTCTTTTAATAATAAAAAGCCTGCTGCCACATCCACTAATCGGTTAGTTTCTCTCAAATTAATAAAGGCTTCCATGCTTCCACTTGCTATTTGGCATAAAGTTAAAGCACTGCTTCCCAATATTCTAATTCGATAAAATCTTCTTATTAATGGAGCTATTTTCTGTAAATTTATCATTAGCTTTTTCATCGGAAGATTCAATTCAAAAAAACACTTTTGTGTAATATCCAAATTAGAAACATGAATCTGTGTATTATTAAAATAAGCTCCTTTTCCTTTTTCAGCCCAATAGATATCTTTTGTATTTAGATTAAGAACTACTGCTCTTAGTATATCATTCATTTTATTCCCAATTGCGTATGCTATGGATACAGAACAATAGGGAACACCTCTTACAGCATTATTAGACCCATCAAGGGGATCAGTTATAAGCACATGCTGATTCTTTTTTGCTTGATTTTCATCTCCAATATATTTCTCTCCAATTTCTTCACTAATTAATAAACAATTTACTTTATCTTTTTTTAGAGATTGAATAATTATTTCTTCAGCAACCTGATCAATGTACATTGTCATATCGCCCCCTGCACCCCTCTTAGATTTTACTGATGCTTCCTTTCGGCCTAGAAGCGGATGTACCGCGCCATGAACTTTTAAAGCAAGCTGTTTTAAATAATCAATAGTGAATTCCATAGAAATCATAAAAATCTATAATAAATAAACTAAATTTGAGAAAGAAATTAACTTTTACCTTATTTATTGATTTTCAATCTCCCAACTTATAATCTCTTTTAAGCTTGATAATTCTGTTATAATAACTTGTACAAGGCTATTTTCAAAGATTAACTTTGGACCCTTTTTTAATTCCTTCTTTAAATACACTTTGTCTATTTTTTCAGAAATTAACCAATCTGCTATATTAATACCTTTTCGTTTTTCTAACTGAGCATATTTATTATTAATGATATTATAGTTTTGAAGAGATATTACGTTATTATCTTCTTGAATTTCTAAAATCGCAAAAAAGGGTGATTCACCAAAATGGTCAGAAATTCGGGAATTTAAATCACTATCTTCCAATAAAGGAACAGCTACTTTTATTATAGGTTTTTCTTGCGTCTTAGTTATTATTATTAATTTAAATATATGAGGAAAGTGATTTTTTATATTATTTGATAAAATGGTTTTTAAAGATTGAATTTGAGATAAAGTTAAGTCTTTATTTAAGCTAACTATCACTTCTGCAAAAATATATCTGCCATAAGATCTTACTTCCAAACTATCTACATTTTTTACTTTTGGATAAGACTCAATCAGTTCAAAGAGTTCCTTTCTTTTATCAAATTCTATAACTGCATCAAGTAGAGTCTTTGTTGAGTTCAAAAAGATATCATAACCCCCTTTTATAAGAAATATACAAATTATAAGACCAATGATTGAATCTACCAAGAAGATGTTAAAGATAGCACATATAAATCCAACAATAACCGAGAGAGAAATAAAATTATCATAGAGTTTTTCATTTGCTTCAGACTCAATTATAGGAGATCTACTTCTTTTTCCTATTAATTTTAAATATAGAGTTAAGTAAAATGAAATTCCTAAAGAGATAATCAAAAATATTATAATTACTGGAGAAATAATAATTATTCTATGAATTCCCTTAAAGTAATCTAAGATACTCGTAATAGATTGAACTATAATATTGTATGCTGTAAAAAAAATAAAAAAAGAAACTATTAAACTAATAATATTTTCAATTTTGTAATATCCATAAGGAAACTTTTCATTCGGTTTTTTGTTGCTATAAAGTATCCCGATTAATGCTGCGAATGCCATGACGATATCTGTAAGGTTATCAAATGCATCCGCTTGCAATGCTAAACTTCTACTAAATATACCAAACCCAATTTTGAAGATGAAAAGTACAAGAGTTACACATAGTAAGAATAAATTGATGAAAACGGGTTTTTCATATAGTTTTAAGGAATTCGGAGCCATTATCTTATGATCTTGTTTCGTTCAATAATCCACTTATCTACTACAAAATTTTGATATGTGTCCTTCTTATCTACAGCATATAAAGAATGAATTGTGGATTTAGGAATCCAAAACTCTTCTCCTGTATCCAGCATAATTAAGAGAGCTTTTGGACTTTCTACTTTCACTTTTGCTTTCACTTCCACTGTATCAACAGAGACCCCAAATTCTGTGGTTTCAACAACCTGTAATCCATCTCTAGCTGTGATATGTTCTGAAAATAAACTGTATTCTGTTTCCTCATCGACTTTTTCTTCCTTCTTTTTGGATTCAAACGGACCGCTTGTAGCGAACTCAATTTTTTCTCGTAATAAATGTTCTAATAATAGCGTCATGAAATTTATATTTGGAAATCGTAGTTTTTTTGTATAATTACCAATCTTAATTTTAAGCACTTGACGTGATTCGTCTTCCCACCCCACGTAGATTTCCGTTTTTCGCTCTCTAAAGACATGATAGCCTCTCCAGTTAGCACTTTTTCTCCTGAGAACTTCTAAAAAGCAGATAATCTCTTCAATTGAAATCTTTACTGTTTTACCTTCACTCTTGCTTGGGATTTCCCAAGTCCCATCATCTTTTCTATTTATACAGCTTATGAAGATATAAGGAACCGTTTTAGCTGGACTTATTATAATTATACTTGATTTTTGTCCATAAAAAGTTTTAGTATGAAAGTCTGCCATTATAACCCATTTTAAGAATCAATTTACAAATTAATGCTATAGTACTTATTTAAGTTATAATAATTAACTGATTTAAATATAGTTGCTTAAATCAAATCCTTAACAATAAAAGATTTTTTCTCTTTTTTAGGAGAGTAAGATAAATTTTTTGGACCAAACTTTAAAATAATATATACCACAGCGAGGTTCAATAACACTCTATAAAACCAGAAGCCTAAAGATGTTTGGTCCAAGCGAAATATATAATTAGAACCATTTATAGTTGCGTGAAAAATCATTGTTGTTAAAATACTTCTATTAGAACTATTATATATCCAAGTGAATAATACAGATAAAACAATTACACTAAAAAAGAAGGGGTAAAAAGGTTGATTTTCTTGATTTGTACCGATTATGAAAAATGAAGGTAAATGCCATATGCCCCAAATCATTCCAAGTATTATACTTGAAGTCAGGGCATTGAATCTTAATTGCAAACGATCAAGAGCATACCCTCTCCACCCAAATTCTTCTTGGAATGGTCCAGCAAGAAAAAAAACTAAAGCAAACTCCGTAATAATGACGATTGGATTCGGCCAAAATACTAATGAATATGGAATAATTCCTTCAAATAAAATCACTAAAATCAAAGAGGAAAAATACAATAAGGGGATAAAGAATATGGAGATTACAAGGAATGGCTTATTCTCACAATGCCACCCTCTTTTCCACAAATATTTTACTCCTTCCTTACCCTCATTAACCAAAGTAAGAATAAATGCGGCTACAAACGGCCCAAATGAGGCAATAATTTTTAAAATTTCATATAATACTACTTGTGTAGAAAAAAGTACGGAAGATAATAAGCTAGGTAACAATAACAACCAGGAAAACGAATAAGTTATTAGAAAAAATAGAATTAAGTTTTTATTCCCAATATCCTTAATCTCAACTATACTTCTATCGTCCATGTACTATAATTCGAATAGCTTTGGAAACTTAAATATTATTCGACAGTTTGACCGTATTACCAATGATGTAATAATTAAGAAGATAAGCAGATAAAATTAGAAATCAACAATATAAAATATAGAAAAAGAAATTCACATTAGTTCTATTTCAACTAGAACTGATTCAGGGATTTGTATTTTCATAATTAAATGCATACTCCGTTCATTAGCAATAATTTCAAATAATCTTTTATGAATTCGCATTTCATATTTAGCCCAATGGAGTGTACCTTGCCCTGAAACATTTTTCATAACTGGGACTTTCAAGTGTTTAGTAGGTAATGGGATTGGGCCGTGTTTTTTTATTCCCTGACTTTTACATACACTCTCAATCTGCTCACATACTGAATTTAGTGATTCTAGTGTAGTGGAACTTAAGCGTATTCTAGCTTTCTGCACTTTACCAAGTTCTCCTTTACTTTAATGATTATATTAATTCTAATTAGTAATCGTATGAACGATAATTGTTTGTAAAATAAATATTTTATTATATAAATCTTAAAAATTATTTCATTACGTAAAACCTAAAAGAAATTTATTACCTAAATTCACATTATCTAGATATTTTTGAGCGACTTTCAAACTCTTAAGTGCTTGATCTCTTGGTGTTATTGGTAAATCTCGCATTTGATAATCCCCATGAAATATCAATAAACTATAAGGTATTTTTTTATTGATTTCACTAACAAATTTGGCAATTTGCTCAACTTCTTCATGATTTGTATAACCAGGAACCATTAAGGTACACGCACTCATTTCTGGCATATCCTCTCCTCGAGTGCCAAAATAATTTTCTGCTAAATATCTGAAATTCTCAAGGGTTCTTTTATTACTTACCCCACATAGAGCTAGATTCATTTTTTCATTAAATGATTTTAGGTCAAATTTGATATTGCCTCCAGAATTTAGAGCAATCTTCATACACTTATCAATTAAGTCCCTATTACCACTACCATTCCATTCCCAGCAAACTCTGAATTTTCTTTTTGATTCTAATTTTTTAACTTTTTCCAGAATTTTATTAGCTAGGTTAATTGAAAAAGGCAATTGAGGTTCGGGTGTGCCTCCAAAATAACATAAACAAGTAATTTTCTTATTTTTAACTATTTGATTTGCTAATGTATCAACATCAAACAGATTTCTCTTAGAGAAGTTTTTATGAGACCAATTTTGGCAGAAGAGACACGAAAACGAGCATCCATAGAAAAATGCTGCGTATGAGTAAGTACCAAATTCCGGTTCATTATAATCTGAATAATTCGGATATCCCCGTGAAGTACCTGCTGGACAGAACCATGCATTACAGCAATTCGTGGGATTTGCATCTATATATCCGTGAATGTATCCTTTGGATCTAGAAGGAAATGGCAATTCGCCTGTTTCTTTCTTTGTAATATTTCTTAACCCACAATAGCTTATGTCATCTTTAGATAAAATGCATTCGTTGATACAATAATTACATTTCAATTGAACATCTGAACCCTCTGCTTTGGGAGGTTTTGCGGGCAAACCAACGAGTTTTCTCACTTGACTATGGACTGATAAGATATGGGATTTAATCTTTTCCCAATCTTTATTTAAAATACAATTCCTACAGACTTGAAGAATTTCTGAGATTAACTTATCGTTCTTTCCACAGAATTTGCATTCTCCTATGTTGTATCACCACTTCTTTAGTAAGAGAAAAGTTTGGCCCTTCTTTTGTTTTGGATTCTGTTTAATCATATATCCATTAAATCCATTATCAGTAAATGAGGAACTGAAAAGATTCAAATCTTCCTCATTATTTGGGTAGAATTCAATGATCATCCTTCCATTTGATTTTAATATTCTTTTTAAAGATTTTGCTGTATTATTCACAGTTTTGTTTTTATCTTTATAATCTTTTTTTTCATGCAATATAAAATTGTATGCTGATATAGAAATTATATGATTAATTGATTTAGGCCTTATCGGTAAATATTTCATATCCGCAAGAATAAGATATAGATTCGAGCCATTTTCTAGGTGAGATATTTTGGATTTAGCTTTTATAAGCATGTCAAACAAAAGATCTACACCAATAACTTTTAAACCTGAGTCTATTAATATTTCAGAAGAAAAACCAGTTCCACACCCTAGGTCAAGAACCAAATAATGCTTTTTGTCCAAAACATCTTTTTTTCCTACATTGTCCAATTTTTCATCAAATAAATATTGTAAACATAACAATGTAGTTTTTTTTTGATTTCTTTCCATCCATTTTGAATTGTCATATTCATAGGATTTTTCACCTAAATAAGAATTTGGAAATTCTGGAAGTTTGTTTTTCCGCGTCATATAGGATCAAATATATGAAAATCAGATAAACTATTTAAATACAAAAATGAATATATAATAATTAAAAATTTTAATGATACCAAATAAATTAAGACAAATTAAAATTTAACATTTAAGATCGGAAGTAAAATGGCTGAGAAAAAGACAATACTCGTCGTTGATGACGAGCCCGATATTGTAAACCTTACACAAAAATTTTTGGAGCTAGAAAATTATGATACTATTACTTGTAATAATGGGAAAGAGGCTCTAAAGATTGTAGAAGAGAAATATCCCGACATTGTGTTAATTTTGCTTGACGTTATGATGCCTGGACTTTCTGGCTGGGAAGTACTCCAGAATTTGAAAGGTAATGATCTTTTTAAAGATATTCTCGTTGTACTTTTTACTGTTAAGAGTTTTAACGAAGATATTCAAAAAGGAAAGGCTTTAGGGGCAGATGGATATATCACTAAACCTTTTTCTGGAAATGATTTATTAAAATATGTTAAAAAACTTTTAAAAGAAAAGGGCATACTTTAAAATTCAACCTTTTTCTTTCTTATTATTTTTTTTTGTTTATCTACCATAAATTAATTGATATTCTAGATTAGATAAGTAAAGTATATCCATAAGAATACAATTGAAATTAGTATCAAGATACAGAATGTTTTTCTAATAGCATGACCAATGTGAGACTTTGGCTTTCTACCTTCCCGATCTAATAATTTTGGAAATAAATTGTAATCATGTGGTTCAATTTGATACCAATATGCAGTAGAAGACCAATCATCTCTCCTATGATTATCATGCCCATGTTCTATTGAAACAACGATTTTTTTATTGAAATAGATTGGATCTTCTATGTGATAACGATAATAAGAAATTTTACCCCACCAATTAAGACCCCCACCTAAAATAGTACCATGGTATGGTGCAGAATATTTTTTTTGTTGTGACCATGATTGATTTACATAGTCCTCTGTTCCAGTTCCATATAAAGTTGGAATCCCTTTATCTACATCATCATCAATGAAAATTTGGTCATCTCCTTCTCCTGGCCAATTGAGATAGTAAGGTAATGAAGTAATATTGTCTATATCTAAATGACACCCTACATAATGCCCTTTTCCTTTTGCTTTAAGAATTTTGTAGTTAAATTTTAATGGTTCTGTATTATTTCCAAGAAACTGGAAACTTTTTGGTTTTGATCTTTTATACTTTTTCCCCGTTACAACATCCAATTTTTTTGTTTCTGGAGGATTTTCTCTGTGCCATTGAGCGTGAAATCTCCCAAAATCGTTTTCATTTTCAAATCCATCTTCATAAATTTCATAATCAATATAATAATAGAATGTCAATTTTTTCGAACTGTCATTTTCAATAGTAATTTTAAAACCCGATGAAAATGGCATTGGCCACCAGCAATTAAACCCCCTACCTGATCTAGGACTCATTTGTAAAGGTAAAGAAACGAAATTCTTATGCTTTGCATGGCCTAATCCAAAAAGATCGCCTAATGGAACCTCTACACTAGGATTGTTTTCCTGTTCACTATCCCAATACATTCTAATAATTATGTCTCTTAAGTAATGTTTTGCTCTACACCAAGAGGTGCACCAAATATGTTTAATACTCCCAGTGCCCTTATCTTCAGCAATAATTACTTTTTCACCAGATTTTATCTCAAGGAAATCCAAATTTCCACCAGTTTTGTCATAACTAGAAATCCTTTTTCTTTTTACTGAATCGGGTCTTATTTTTGCAATATTATTCAGGTTTAATCGTCCAATTTTCATAATTATTCACCTAAAATTTTATTTTTTATTGCATTAAGGTTTAAATTTTTAAATAATATTACTGAATTTGTCTTATAAATAAGTTTAATATTATTCATCAATTAAAAAAAGGTAATTTAATTGAATTCTAAACCATTAAATGTTTTAGCTATTTTCAGCCATCCTGATGATCTTTCTATCACTTGTTCGGGAACTTTAGCTAAATGGGCGGAAGAAGGGCATAATATTTATGCTTTATGTTGTACAAATGGAAATCTTGGAACTCTAAGAACTGATTTAACTAAAGAAGACGTTGCAAAAATGCGAGAAAAAGAATTAAAAAAAGCGAATAAAATACTTGGGATTAAAGAAACGATTTTGTTGGATTATCCAGACGGAGGATTCATCCCCGGACAAGAGTTAAGAGAAAAACTCATTTATTTTGTTAGAAAGCTACGCGCTGACCGAGTAATGACTTTTGATCCGTGGGTTCCCTACGAAGTACATCCAGATCATGTAATTGTTGGAAGAATGGCATCAGAAGCGGGTGCTTTTGCTGCATTTCCATTATTATATTCTAATCAAATAAAGGAGGATATAAAACCATATTCTTGTTCTGAAGTATGGTTCATGGGATTATTGGGACATTATCCTAATATTTTTGTGGATATTTCTTCTACAATTGAAAAGAAAGTTGAAGCAGCACTGAAATTCGAAGCTACTCTAACACTCCTAGCTCGATTCTTTGCGCCAGATATTGATCCTGCAAATGTTTCGCCAGATGATTTAAAAAAATTGTCAAAATATGCACATCGATTATTAAAATCAATAGCATCTACAATAGGGAAAAAGGTCAATATAAAAGCAGCTGAAGCATTCTACATGCAAAAAGTATTACCTGGGCACTTTGATAACTTTGTAGAATTAACGAATGAAATGTTAGGAAATCCTTCTGAAGTACTAAAGATTTATTAAATTCAACTTCACATTTTTTATTCTTTATGATTCATTATGAAAATTTTTAAATAATTTGAAGAATCTAAAAATAATTATTAAACATTTTAATCATATAAAAAACGTGAAATAAATTGGTTTTAGAAGCAGAAAGTGATAAAATTCCTTTCTTTAAACAATATTTTTCAGTAGCTATATTAGTGGCCAACGTAATTGTATTTGTTTGGCAATTATTAGACCCTACTGCTCAGATGCAGATTGGTTACGCATTTGTTCCTTCAGAATTTTTTGCGGGGCAGAAATTGTGGACCCTGATCACTTCAATGTTTATGCATGGTGATATTGTACATATAATCATGAATATGTGGTTTTTTATCATAATAACTGACAATTGTGAACATGCTATGGGACATACCTTATACGTTATTACATATTTAATTTCAGGGCTATGTGGCAGTCTACTTCACGCTCTAAGTACACTTATCATTCCCGTCTGGGGACCAATTTTAGCAGACATCCCTTCACTAGGGGCTTCTGGAGCAATATTCGGTCTAATGGGAGTATATCTTATTCTTTATCCTGGCAATAAATTTTATCTTCCCTCCGCAACAGGGACATCAATGCGAAAAGTAAGTGCGGGTTATTTTATAATAACATACTTTATAGCAGAGTTGACTTATGCTATTTATTCGATCTATGCTCCTTTTGGTTCCCAAACCGCACACTTCGCTCACGTGGGTGGCTTTATTGCGGGGGCAATAATCGCTGGAATCTTTAAAGGAGTGAAAGGCACATCGTATATGAAGAAACCGAAATCCTAATTTCATTCTATATTTTTTCTTTTTTTACTAATTTTTATAAAGTTTTTTCAATCATGAGTTATTTAAAACCTTAACAGTTTAAATACTAATACTTGAATCATAATGCCAACGAATATTGTTGTTATTGGAATGGGTTATGTTGGAATTCCCATGGCTGCAATTCTAGCAGATGTTGACGATTTCTTTGTTACTGGAATTCAGCGAAAATCTCAAAGATCGGGGTGGAAAATTGATTGGATCAATAGTGGAAAGAATCCCTTTGAAGGAGAGGAACCTGGATTAGATGAATTAATTTCTAGAGTGATAAAGAATAAGAAATTCTACGTCTCTGATAGTTATGATGCTTGTAATGATGCGGATTTTATTTTAATTGACGTACAAACACCTGTTGAAATGGAAGATAAAATCCCCAGATATGAATCACTTATAGAAGTCTCT
>JBATUM010000322.1:0-1639 GCA_049671145.1 Promethearchaeia archaeon | reverse complement strand
TTATGCGAAAATTGTGGTGATGAAGCTCCTGAGGGAATTGTTTATGAGTGTGTTGATTGTCTTACCCCATTATGCGATAACTGCACAAATATATGTAAAAGCTGTGGAGCTTATATCTGTGATGGTTGTTATAATTATCATAAGAAAAAATGTTATTGAATGAAGGGCTCTTACATCTTAGTAATACTGCTTGAAAGAAAAAAGATTATTAAAATCGGCTCACTTAGAAATATCCTTTTTTCTAAGGGATTTTATCTATATGTAGGTTCTGCAATGGGAAATATTGGATCCTCTACATTACTGAATCGAGTAAAACGGCATTTTTTAAATAAGCGTGAAAAGAAGTTTCACTGGCATATCGATTACTTGCTAGCAGATAAAAATTCCCTTATAGCAAAATTATATCTTATTCCTTCAATCCAACACTTAGAATGTATTATAGCTCGAGAATTCCTCGAACAATGCGATGATTTTATTAAAGATTTTGGATCATCAGATTGTAATTGCATTAGTCATTTATTCTATTTCCAAAATTTTAAAGACTTAAATATTGTAAAAAAAAGAAAAGAAAAAATGTATTATCTAAGCTGAGCACCGCAATGTGGGCAATAAGTTAGATTTTCTTCTCTCTCTATCTTTTCATCACAATATCTGCAATATCTTGGATTTTGATCTGTTTCTTCTTTCGGTTTTCTAGAAACAAATTTTTCTAATTTTTTGAGGTTTTCTTCTAAGTTCATGATATTATTCAACACATCTGGATTAGTTTCCTCACTTTGTATTTCTGCAGTTTCAGACCATAAGGAAGATAATAAGGGGGATTCCATCAATTTATCGGTTATGTTCTTCAATCTCTCGATAGCATTATTTAAAATTCTCTTTCCGTAATCTAATCTTTGACGCTCTAAATGTATTAGCTGTTTTTCAATTTCAATATTATGGATTCTTTTTTCTAATTTTCTAGTATATAACAATAATTCTTCTACAATCTCTCTATTAAAATTTTTTCTAGAGTTATCACCATCATCATATGATAAAATATTTCCCCACTCATCTAATTTAGCAATCCAATTATTGAAGCTAATCTTAGTATCTTTGGTAATTCTAACGATTTCGTTTGAAGGTCTTGTTTTCTCAACAACTAACCTCATTAGTCCTGATTTACTATTAATTTTTGGTGATTTTCTGAATAATTTCATAATCTGATTGATTTGATTACTGGGATCGCTGTTTTGATAACTAATCCCCAAAATGTCAATCACATCTCCATTAACTACAAGTTTATCAATTAATTTTAATCTAAGTGCTTTGGAATGGTTTGTTAGATCTATATGAGTAAAAGTTGGAGTAAATTCAACTATTTCAGCAGGGAATACAACGCTCTTTCTTATTGAAACAACATCCCCAACTTTTACACCTGCATTCAATCGTTGAAGATCGTCTAATCTTATTATATTTCTCCCTTTATCTCCGATACTAGGCATAACTCTTCCGGCTGTCCTCTTCTTACCTCTTATCTCAATAATACTTCTTGTTGATAAATGTAATCTTTCTACAACATTTTGATCTATATAACATAATGAACGCCCAGCAGAACTATTTTGTAAAGCCTCAACCTTTAACCCACCACCCTCAGATT
>JBATUM010000321.1:0-2785 GCA_049671145.1 Promethearchaeia archaeon | reverse complement strand
GTCTCGCAGTGAATGGAAATCAATTGAAGATTTAAACCCATTCCTCACTGAGTTTGATTTACGTTATGCTGGGCAAGATTATTTCACAGCAGCAGCAGTCTTGTCTGAAATTGATTTTAATTATTTGATGTTATGGGGATATTTTCTGATGGTAGCTAAATTATATGAAAAATTAAATGCTAAACTCAATGATCCCAGTCAGAAAATACATAGTGCAAATCTATTAGGCGTAGCTTATTACCGATTAGGGAAATTTCAAAAAGCAATTGATAATTTCGAAATTGGATTAGAGATAGCTGATGAAATAGGCGATCATCAAAGCAAAGGTGCATTATTTGTAAACTTAGGTAACTGTTATGTCGATAGTGGGGATATTGACAAGTCCATTGAGTATTATAAGCAATCATTGGCCGTATATGAGGATTCAGGGCTTATAAGTGACACAGCAACTGTCCTTAACAACTTAGGAAACCGTTATACTGATATGGGGAAGTTTCAACGTGCTATAAAATATTATAAAAAAGCAATAGCTATTGCAAACGATTACAATGATAAAGCATCTAACTGTCTTGCCCTTAATAATATAGGTGTATGCTACGGAGATCTAGGTCAAGACACCCTAGCATTTGAATACACTGAACAGGCTTTAAATCTCGCTCGCCAGATAGGAGATCGTCTTATCGAATCTGCAGCATTATGTTTTAAAGGAATTGCATACAATAACCTAGGGGAATTTAATAAAGCTGAGCAATTACTTACGAGTGCTATTCGGATTGCAGATGATATTAATTGGGTTACTCTCCAAAATGAAGCAAGGGGAGAACTAGCCTTGAATCATCTTTATACAGGTAATCTGATCAAAGCTCTTGTCATTATTAAGGATGCATACCAGTATGATCTTCCAACATGTAATCACAGGATTCGAATGTTGTTTGGCGTGATTAAATTACGAGAAGGTGATCTCTCTACAGCTCAACAAGCCTTTACTGAAGCAATAAAGAGCTCTGACCTATTATTAGCATATAGTGCTAAAAATTATAAAGCATTGGATATAAAAGGATTAGCTCTGCTTGGTTTAGTTCTATGTGGAAACCAAGATTATTTGCAATCTGCAATCGAATGTTTCAAAGCCGCACGGAATATAACGAAGGAGGACGGTATCGTAAGAGAAGTTTTAAACATAATAGATGAATTTCCGCAAACGCACCAAGAAACGAATAAAATGCTCCAAAAAGTACGAATAGCTGCAGCGGGGAGTTAAAAAAAGGAGTATGACTATATGCCATAAAAGCTATCATAAATAGTTCGTGACTTTGTGGCGTCCTAAGAAGAAAAAATGACTTATTTTATTTTATCTTCCTTTATCTTTACTCGACTAAATGTCATAATAGCATAATAGCTATCATAATAACTTGACCTTATTTTTTATTTAAATATACTTGCCATAATAATATGTTAAATCATCTGTTACAAAGAGGTTTAAAGTAATTTGAAAATTTTATAAATAAAATAAATTCGAATTTCAACAAAAATGTTAGTTTTTAAAAAGTTCTGAATTCTCAATTTTTCTTTAAATATAAATGCTATAATAACAGGTTAAACCATCTTAAAAAAAGAAGTTGAATAATTTGATAAATAAAAACAAGTTAAAAAAATATCATATCAGAAAAAAATCCATTAAAAAATATGGTAGCCAATTGGGATGGAAGATAAGTGGTACGCATATAGAGCCTGATTTTATTGAGAATAGAAATCATCGTCCAATAGATTTGACTTTTACGGGCACTAAGACTAACATCCACCTAAAAAATCAGCACTTTATAAGGTTATCGTTAGTTCGGTGCCAAAACATAGTAATTGATAATTGTACCATATCCCAGCTCCATATTGAGGGAAGTACAAATATAATCGTCAGAAATAGTCGCCTTTTGAAGGTGAAACACTTTTTAAGTGAAGGAAATACGTTTGAAAATAATATTATTTTACGGGAAAGCTATGATCGATTGATCAAGAATAGGTATAACAAATTCGTATTTGCATCCATGCTATTTATAACGGTATTTGCTGTGTTTTTCGTAGTTCTTTCGATATTGGGATTTATGTCCTCAACATATCTTTGGAATTCGATTATATATCTCAGTAGTGGTATATTTGCCATATCTATATCTTTCTATTACTTTCAATACAGAATAAGAATGGCGAAGCTCCCTCCAAATATATATTCCAATTTCACTATAATCCCTTTCACAGATGTTAACGCCTATTTTGCAGAAGTAATTAATCTTAAGCAATGAGATATTAGGTGATAGAATGAGTCGCCATAAAAATTTTGGATATAGGCAAGGAAGACGAGGCTCTAATGTATTTTGGATTTTCATGGGAGTCTTGGCGTTTTGTCTTGTCTTTTTTCCAATTTTAGGCATAAATTTGACTTACTATATTGGTTCAACGGTGACATCCTTTTTTGTTCAACTAGGGAGCATCTTAAGTTTTATCGGTAATATCTTTTTTGGAGTAGGAATTATATGTTTATTTATCGATCGAAATAAAGGAATTAAATATCTGATAATTGGTGCTATTTTGATAATAGGCGCTATGATCTTTATTGACCCGCTCAATTTAGGAATCTTTACCGGAAAAAACACCATCCCACAAGGTTATCATTAACTTTTTTTTTATTTTTTTATTTCTATTTACTTACTTTATTTAATAGCCTATGCGAAAATATCTCAGTCCAGTTGAAAATCCGCAAATCGCGATCAAAATTAAACTTATAATGATAATT
>JBATUM010000320.1:0-2809 GCA_049671145.1 Promethearchaeia archaeon | reverse complement strand
AAAAATACTATAGGTTCAGAACCAAATTCTACGGTGATATTACGTAGGATTTTTAAATTAGGATAATCTTTTTGAAATATTTCTCGAATCGAAGGAATATGTCTTTTTAATGATTGAGGAGCTTTTTTACTAATCCAAACATAAATGCGTCTTTGATTTAAAAGATAAAAAGTTAAAATATCAAATAATGTGAAACTTGTTAATATATCTTCTTGTGAAATTTCTTCTAAATTTCCTGAATACGTTAATTTAAAGACTTTTATATTATTTACCAATTATGAGAGCCCTTAAGTGTATGTAATTTTTAATATAATAGATTTAGTTTTAAATTAGTTAAGTTCCAATAAAATTGTTTGTAAAACTAGAAATATGTTAATAAAAATAAATTTAAAAATGATCATATTATTTTTTTATTTATTGATTTTATCACTTGATGTCTCTAGCGTTGCTTTGTCAATCTTTCCTAATATTTCTTCTCTTAATAACTTTCCATTAAGTGGGGCGCCTCTTAGAAATTTTGATGTTTTCTTCAATTCTACTTGATATTTATTTTTAAAAGCTTTTTCACGTTCTAATATTGGCTTACTGGGGGGTGCTTCTTTATTTAGGGAGCCCCGATATTTACGAACTTTTCTTACTGGTTTGGGATATTTCAAAACTTTTTGATAATAAATTATGTAAGTGGTTAACACAGCAGCTGCAAATGCGGCTATAGCAAATAACATTTGAAATAAATAGGATTCTTCTACGGGAATGAAAACATCATAAGTAATTAGGAGTATTACATTATCAATCGAAAGAGTTAAGTTATCTGATAGAATAAACTCGTCTGCTAAGTATGTTTGAATTGAAACATTGATTCCTTTATCATTTGGAATCAAATCCGTCACATCAAAACCTAAGACACTAGCACTTTGTGAAGCTATTGTAGCCCTGCTTAATTTAATAGTTTCAGAATATTCAACATCATTAATAGAAAACTTTATTTCTGAATTAGGAGATAATGAAGTTGGCCATAAAACATTAATAAGATAATCAAAATTAAATACTGCATTAGTAACTTCTACTCTATAACCATTTGCTTCAATTTGGTCTCCTAAATAATTCCATGATATTGATGAAAATTGATCAATTTTCTTTTCATAAGAAATAGACAAACTAAAATTTTTTATGATTAAGCTCTGCCAATCATCGCCATCTCCGGGATGACCTGAATCTTCGCACCATATATAGATTCCTAGAGTAATAGCAAAATTTTGGTGATCATATTGTAAAGCTTGCTCAAGAAAGAATATTAATGTTTCTTCGTTAATTGGCATAATAAGTGTATCATTCAATTGAGTAATTTCTGGCGGACCATCCTTACCTAAATCATCGGTTTGATATTGAGCTGTAAGAAATTTTCTATTGCTTTCTGGGTCAGATATCATTACGAAATACCTAGCAAAATCTCCGGTAGCGATTTGAACAGTAGTACCTCCACTTAAAGTATCACCAGGACGATCGATACCACCTCCATTTACAGGGCTTGCATCAACGGTACCATTAACCCAAGCTCTTAACGATGCAGATGTTATATGATAATCAGAAAGGTTTATACTCATTGAAAAATTCTTCATCCATTGCACTTTTACGGCTTGTGGTTGATTATCTGGCCAATCATAATAAGCATACCATCCTCTAGCATCCATTCCATAACCTCCGCCACCAATCACATCAGGTAATACTAAATTATCATCATTTTCTATTCGAATCCAATCACTACTTAACCCATTTTCATAAAACTCTTGGTTACCCGAATCTCCTATTACTCTATAATTAGCGTAACCATTACTAATATCTGCATTTAAATCTGATAAATCACCATGCAATATTTGGCTCCAATTATCGTCTGTGTCAAATTGAGAGTTTTGGATCCAATCAGCCACCCTTGTTTCCCTCGTATATTGGTCTGATGGGCTAGATTGGGATAAAGCAATATATTTTTCTTGGTTTTTGATTTTAGGATTAAGTATTTCCATATTAACTAGTAATGGGAAGAAAAAGAAGCCCAATATGATGAAAATTACTATAATAAGTTGTTTATTCTTAAATTTTGCACTCAACTTAGTAGGTTCCTTTTTAGTATCCATACTTTTTATGCTTGGTCTTGTAGCTAAAACTCTTGAAGTTGTTTTTACTTCTTTTTTATATTGCTCTTGAAATGCTCTATTGCGTTTAACTATTTGAACATCTGGAGGGCGTTCTTTATTCAAAGATTTCCTAAATTTTCGCAATTTTCTAATTGATTTGGGAAATCGTAATACTCTACGATAATAGATATAATAGAATGATAATAAACTTGACGCTACTATAGCTACTGCCAACAATATCTGATATAATAGGTTTAACTGTGCTTCAAAAAATAAATCATAAGAGAGATTTAAAATTACATTATCAATAGTTATAGTATAGTTTTCACTTAGTTGAAATTCGTCAGCAAGAAACAATTGTATCGAAATATTAATTTCTTCATAAGCAGGGATTAAAAGAGTAATATCAAATCCATTATCTCTTGCTGGATTTAAAGTTAGATTCGCATTACTTAGTTTAATTGTTTCAGTATGTTCCAACTCATTAATAACCATTCTTAATTCAGAATTTGGTGATGAATTTGTAAGCCATGTTTTATCAATCTTAAAATCAAAAAAGAGTTTTGCATCTGTTACCTTCACAACTCCTCCCTTATTTTCAATTTGATTACCACGGTATTTCCAGGAAGCAGAAGTTAATTGCGAAGATAATCAGGTTACTGATCTTGATGAATTTA
>JBATUM010000319.1:0-7929 GCA_049671145.1 Promethearchaeia archaeon | reverse complement strand
ATTCTATATCAACCCTTTTTATATCTTCATCAATTTGGCTTAGAGGTCTTAGTGTTTTTAAATCTGTTGTATTTTTTTCTTTCATCAAATCTTTATCAGTTTCTTCTAATTTTTTATTTAACTCTAATTGTAATTCTTTAACTTTTTCCTCGTCTCTTTGTATTAAGTTTAAGAGTTTTTCATAATCATCTTTATAAATTTCATATTTAGGATTTATTTTTTCCAGTTTTAAATTAGTTTTTTCCTTTTTAGATTCTATTTGCTTAATATTGAATGAAATATCTTTCGCTTTTAGTTGTAGCTTACGAATCTTTTCTGAATTTGGAATGCTAATCTTAATTCCTAACTTTTTTAAATCTTCATCTTCACCCAATGATGTTGAGTCTTCAGTTTGACGCGAAATTTTATTAATTTGGGTGAAGCACATCTTCTTTTGATCATTTAAATGTTTAATTTCTAAATTATGATTTTCTATATTTTTTATAATTTGATCAACTTGGTTTTTATGGTGATAATAATCTTCCTCTAAGTATTTAGCCCTTTTTTTATTATCTTCTACGGATTTATCTAACTTTTTCAATAAATCTGTAATTGCCGTTAAGTTGCTTGACTTTTTGTAATTTTCTGCTATTTCCAATTCCAAGTTTAACTTTTCTTTTTTCTTCTCTAATATTTTATATTTTGAACTTATAGTTAATAACTCTAAAATATCAATATACTCAGATAAAAACTCTACATTACTTTTTATAACTTTATATTGTTCATTAATTAATTTTAGAAGATTTAGAGCTTTATCTAAATCTTCAAACTTGTTTGTTTTTTTATTTAGAATGCTAAGAAAATTTTCAAGAGGAATTAAATTTAAATCATCACAAAATTCTAAAAATGTATTAATTTGATATTGTTCTACCGCATCAATCTTGAATTTGCCTTTTATTAGGGTGAAGTGATCTTTAATGATTATTTTATCAGAACCTATAGTTATTGTAAAATTGTTTTTCTGAATTTTAAAATCACTTTAACATTTTTTACGTATCTTCAAAATGTTTTTTAAATTTTTTATATTCCTTTTCCTTCTTTTTTTTTCTTTCGCGAATTAGCTCCAGAGGATCCTTGTCTTCATTTTCTTCAATCAAATGATTTTTATGAAAAGATGGTTCAAATTTAGATTTAAATTCCTCAATTTTTTTAGAGATATCTTCTGGTATTTCGATTTCATTAAAATCTTTTGGTTTAAGAGCGACATCTTCCAACTTTTCTCTTTTATTCCTTCGTCTCAATCTTTCAAATTCACTCTCAGATAAATTTAAATAATTTTGATAACCTTCTTGCTGTTCTTTTTGCTTTTTTTTTAATTTTTCAATCTCTTCTTTTTCTTTAGCTTTTTGAATAATTTTCTTTTGGATTTTTAAATCTTCTTGTGAGTGATTATGTTCCATGTCTTGGATAAATTCAACAAAATTTAAATTGGTGTTTTTTAGAAATGCTTTTTTATAATTTTCTATCAATTTAACATCTGTGCCTTTAGGAATTTCATTCAATTTTTTATTAAACTTCTCATTAATTAATATACTATAGAATTTAGATACTTTCATTATAGTATTTAAAAAAATTGAATATTGACTCAATGAATCTATTATATCTAACCATTTGTTTAATTCAATTGAGGGGATAAATGATACTTTATCAATAAGCTTACACACTTTTTTATTCTCAATTAGTGTTACTCCAATATTTTTTGTAAACTTTTCATCTATTATTGCTATTCTTAATTTCTCTTTAAATGCTTCCTTATATTTATTTATAAGTTTATCCTGATAAAGAAAATAGGTATTTAAATTTTCTTTTGAAATTTTAATTAACTGATTATGTAATTTTTCTATATTAACAATTAGATCTTGATATTGGTTCAGTAGTTCATTATCATTAACAGATTCTATTAAATTATCTTTATCCTGAACCAATATTTTTTTAAGATCATTCAATTTTTTAATTTTTGCCTGAAGATCTTCTATTGGTAAGGTTAATTCCTTAATTTTATCGAGATCAAATAAAGTGCTGTTCATATTTTCCATTAAATAAAACTATTTCAATATCTGAGTTTAAATTTCTGGAGGACCCTCATTTTTTTCTATTTTTTTACCATATTTGCCTGACAAATTATTTTGACGATCAACATGAATAGCTGTTCCACCAGCCAATTTTAATGCTTTATAAAACATATCGTAAGTTAAAATTTCTGTGTTCATGGCCTTCAATAGAGAAACTTTTGTACCTCTTTCAATATCAGAACCCGAATATCCGTGGGTTAGTTTTAGAATTCCATCTATCTTACTTCTTTTAATAATTTCATTCCATAGGATTTCATTATCAAATTCTGATATTCTATGACCAACTTTACGTTTTACATCTTTTTCAAAAGATTGAACTTCCTTATATTCATTTTCTAAGTTGGTAAAAATTGACTCATCAACGCCAATTTTAGCCTTTTTTATCTTGTTTAAAAATGACTCAATTATCTTTTTTCTTAAATGGAAATCAGGAAAATCAAATCGAAGATGGAATGTGAATCTCCTCCAAATGGCAGAATCTAATTGGTTTTGATGGTTAGTAGCTCCAAAAATCGCAAGTGGGACTCCTTCATAGTTAATTCTATCGATAACTTGTAAAAAAGATATGACAGCTCTCTTAATTTCCCCTACTTCATGAATGTTGGAGCGTTCAGATCCGATTGCATCAATTTCATCAAAAAATAATATAAAAGATGCTCTTTCACGAGCAATCTCAGCAGCTAAGTCAACAACTCTTCTTATTTGTTTAATAGTGTCTCCCAATAGAGGTGATACAAGTCGATCGGTTTCAACTACACATATTGGTATTTTATATTTCTTGGCAAAACCTCTTGTTAAGGAAGTTTTACCTGTACCGGGCGGTCCATATAGAAGAACAGTAAGACTGGGATTTAATTTAGTTTCTTTTAATTGTTCTGTAAAATCATCATATTTCTTTAAAGCATTGAAAAAATCATCTAAAATCTCCTTTTTTGCTTCATTTCCTAATATATCTTCAACAGTTTCTTTAATATCATTAGGAAAGTATACAGCTCCATATTTACCTATACGGTCTTTAATAACATCTTCTGTATATGTAATTTTTTTCTCTGCTTCTGAATTTGAATTACTAATAATTCCTCATCTCTTTTTATTGTATGTTAATTATTTTTTCTTTCCTTATCAAATTTTTCACAAAAATCTGCTATTTCTGAGATTAGGTTTTTCAGATTGTCTATTTCAGCTCCCATAAAGTTAAAAATTTCTTTTCTGTATTGGGGGGAATCTCTTATTTTCATTTTATCTAAACCTAAATAATTCGGAAAACAAATTAATTTCATTAAATATGGAAGAATTTTCTCATTGGTTTGTAGATCTTTAAATATGGGGTATAAAATGTTTTCATCAGATAATTTCCATTTCAAAATGCCCATATATATCAGAAAAGCAAAATTCATTGATATCCAATTAATCAATTCCTTAGATAGAAATCCACGTCTCTGTGAAGCGAAAGCTAAATAATATAACAACAATGTTTCATTGCTAAATTGAGGATATAATCTTACTTTACCATCAGATTGTTTAATTTCGCGTAAAAAGTTGTTATCTAATAATATTTTCACAAGATCCTCATTGGGAGCTAAAAAAATATTATCAATTAAACGCAAGCCTAAACGTTCCACAATACTTTCTATGGCTTCTTCTTCTGCATTGGCTATTGAGTCGATATAGGGTAAGAAAATATCACTTTTTAATATCATGGGGATTTCATAATTTTCCTTTTCTGGAAATTCTCCAAAGTTGGGATCAAGATTATAAAGTGAAATAATATTATTAATAATTTGATATATTTTCGGGGATATCCCGGGTATTTCAAAGAAATCAGGGCTCTCTAATTTCTCACGATAGTAAGTATGTGGCTGGAGCGTATGGCGTTGACATTCATAAAAATTTTGAGAATATTTTAATAATTTTTCATAAATTATTTTTAAATTCGCGCCTCTCGGAAATAACCTCGCTTCAATAAATTTAGCTATATTATATAAGTATGTATCTTCTAAGTTAGCTTCGTCTGGATTAGTGATATGCCTTAAAGTGTTTAAGGCATTAACAGATTCATATAGAAAATCTACAATATAATCTTTTATGTCTACGATCAGTATTCTTTCTCTATATTTTATAATAAAATCCTTAATAATTTCATAAATATTTGATCTGTACATAGCTGAGAATTCGGATAATGCTCTCACTTTCCGAATATTTCTTTTTTCCTCTTCTTGACGAATTTTATCTAAGATTTCTGTATCTAATAAAAGATCAGCATCTAGATTTATAATAATTCTTCGAGTTTCTCTAAGTATAGGTCTCATGTGGCTAATGAAAGTTAAATATCTGGGAAATAAATCAGTCCACTTTTCTCTTTTTCTTCCCGGTTTCACCATTCTTGTTGATTTTTTTTTATAACTCATTCTTATCACCGATAACTATAATTTTTTACTCCTCTTCGTATCCTACTAACACTTCAGTTAAAATATTTCCTATACTAATGAAGATTGGTATTTCAACTCTCACTAGCTGTCCAAGAATCCATTTATTAACATCTTTAATCAAAAACCGTATCTGGTTCATAATTTTTTTATTAACTTCAGAGTCAATTATTTTGGACAACCATAATCCTCCCCCTAGCCTATAAGCAATAATTTTAATAAGAGGTTCGAATAGTGATTCTAATACTTGCTTCATCATCCAAGATTTTGGAATAATACTCATATTAGCTTCATCATAATTAGGATCATTTAATATTGGGTTTGTTTCATCGACTGATATTTTGGGTAAAAAACTCAATAATATTATTAAAGCAAATATTGCAGAAATACCATTAATAGTATAAGCTCCTCCAATTTTTTCCATATCATCTCTATTAATTGCGATATTTGCTAAGAACATACAAATGAATACATTTCTATCAAATGCGTCTGAAACATATGCGTATCCTAGTTCTTGGTCAATAATTAAGTATTTTTCTTCAAGTAGCTTGATAATATCCCCTGGAAAAGTATAAAAAGTAAAAATTTTTTGCTCACTAGTTCTCACATCTTTTTCTACAACAAGTTCTTTTGAAATTAGGCCAAACATATTTATAAGTTCTTCGAGTTGTTTCCTCACATAGTGTCTAGGTTTATTGGGATCTCCGAACATTGCAAAAAATTGGTGATCTACAATATGAAAATCATTTCTCTTACTAAAAGCCTCAACCATCCTATCTATTATCGGGCCTTGTGTTCCTGAAGCAATTGTCTTTGCTTTCGAAGAGACAAAACCATTTAATAACTCATTTATAATAAAATCTTGTTCATGAGTTCTGGATTTTATAATCTTCTCAAAGGCTTCAGAAAAAGTTTTTGTATTTGGAAAAAAAGCATTTTGTATCTTATCATTAATAGATTTTATGAATATATCTCCATTATTTTTAGGGAAAATTAATTTCATATCATTTAATCTTTGGATTAAAGCTTCTTTTGCACCGGGAATGTTTTCAATATCTCTATTTTCAAGATGATCAATAGCATTTTCTAAACTTTTTTCGAACTCTTGGAGTAATTTATTCCAAGTCAAATCCTCAAATTCAGACATGCTTTAAACCTGTTTTTCATTAAATTGATTATTAATTAACCCAATTCATTTCTGTAGATGTTTTTTTAAGCGCATTGATTAAGGGTTTTATTAATTTCTTATCAAAAATATTTGGTGAAGCGATACCTCTTTGAGTTTTCCAACCCATTTGAATTCCTTCACCCATTTCTCTCTTGCCGAATTTAATAAAACTACTTAAATCTCGAATCCACCAATAGAATCTTAGCCATTTTTTATTTGGATTATCTTTTGAGTAAATTACTGTTATTGCTTTCCATTCTCCCACTAACCATTTCACAGTTATACCATTTACCGGCATATAAAAATTAATTGGAAAATTACTTTGAAAACGTAAATCAAGATCTAATGGAGAAATACTAAAAATGGGTTGATTATATCCTTCTAATATTACAATTTCGGAGCAATTTTGGCATATATAATGGGTTTTATTTTTTTCCATTTTTTTCTGGCAATTTGGGCAAGTCCGATATTCAATAATTCTAGCTTTAATAATTTCTATTTTTTTCTCCTTTTCTAAATCTTGTTCGGTTTTTGGTTCAGATCTGCCATATTTACCTGACCAGCTCCATAGTTCGTCAAAAGATTCGTCAATTTTTTCTAATGCTTTAATAGTGTTGTTAAGTACATCTCTGTCGTAAATTTTAAACATGCCTGCATGTTGATAATTTTTCCACCATGAAACTCTTACATATTTTTCTTTATATGAACTTTCGCAAATTAACACAGCAAAAACACGGTTGGTGGTTTTATTAATAATTATTCCCTTTTTACAGACTTCATATTTCTTATTTAAAGTAAGTTCTTGATGAAAATATTCACCATCTTGAAATTCACCTTCTTTAATAAATTCTTTTTCTTCTTTTTCAATCTTTTCTTCCTTTTGCTTAAGTATTTTTCTACATTGCGGACATTGAAATATTCCGGCAACTAGAGATTCCATATCAATGTTACATGAAGGGCATTTCAAAATTAATCATCATTACTCGTTATTATAAATCTTTCATAATCTAGATTTAATAATTTTATTTGCTTTTCAGAAAAGTTGGAAATTTCATTATTAATTACAACCAAATCTCCTCTAAGTTTTAATAAGGATTCTTGAATGTTATCGACAATATTTTCTTCATTAAATGATACTTTTTCAATAAATTTAAGATAATTATTTTTTTTACCTTTCCCAGAATAGGTTTTTCTAACATCTAGGATTTTTTTTTCAACTTCACTTAATTTAAAACTAAAATTAAGTAAGTCAAGTAATAACGACTTCCATTTTTTGAAAATTTCATTGTTAATATCTATTTTATTAAAATTGAATTTGTCAGGGAGTTGAACTTTTTGATCTTTAAGAAAATCTATTATTTTTTTATTCTCTTTTATTGCTTTATAAATTTTTGTTAAAACGGGTTTATTATTCAATATTGGTTCAAATATGTTAATGAATCCCTTGATTTTATCTTGAATTTCTTTAAATCTTTGAAAAAAACCTTCTATAGTAATTTCTATTTTAATTGCCTGATATGTATTACCATATTGATCTAAAATATAATATAAATCATCAGATAATGTATAATCATGGTCTCCTATTTCATAAATTAAAGAATGGATAACATTACTTGATTCACATCTAACTCCTTTTAATTTAGTAAGAGCTAAATTAAAGTATCTCCTTGATAAGGATGGGAACTTTTTATTAATCATTAAGAAAAGGGTGTCATCAGGCACAGAAATTGTATTTTTTTCTATAGTTATGGTTTCTTCTCCTAATTTAATAATGAAATCATCATCTTTTTGATCAAATTCTTTTACACTTCGAATATTTTTAAATAATCCTAATTCAATAGCAATCTCAGTAAATTCTTTATGCCAAAATTTTGTAACATTACCTTTAAAAATTTCATCTAATATTAAAATCCTCTCATAGGACTCTATAAGGCTATTATCAACCAAGTTTTTAAATAAATCATTTCTAATAATATATAGAAACAAAATGATATATCTCATATCAAAATCGTCAAAAATTTTATCAATTAAATCTTTATCGTAATCCAACGTTAAATTTCTATGCTCCATGCCTAAAATCCACTAAATATATTAGAATTATTATATTTCTCTCGGTTAAAAAAAGTAATTAATTTAATTAAACATTCCTAAAAAATCTTACGATTTCCTCTAACTTACAATTGAAAAAGCTAAAATTTTTTAGTTTTAATTTCTAATTACTTAT
>JBATUM010000318.1:0-30002 GCA_049671145.1 Promethearchaeia archaeon | reverse complement strand
ATTAAATTCACACTTTTTAAATAGATATTCCCTAAACGATATTTTTTCAAAAAAAGATAAATATTTTAAAATATTTGCTGATAGAATAAACGCAATTCTCGGAGATTTAAGATTAAAGACTGAAGATCGATTTAGGTCGATTTTTTAAAAAGAAAAAGTCAAAAATAAGATCTAATTATTTTAATACTTGATAAACATAATTCTATGGTGTTTTAGGTTTATGAGTTCGAATATTGGACCAGAAGCAAAAGCGGCTTATCAAAAATATTTGGATGCTTCTACTTTGGAAGAAAAAATTAATCGCTTAGAAGAATTTATATCCCTTATTCCTAAACATAAAGCAACTGAGAATATAGTAGCTTTAAATAAATCTCGTCTCGCAAAGTTAAAAAGAGAGCAAGAAGATCAAAAAGTTCGAAAAAAAGTTACAGCAAAATTAATTAGCCCCTTTTCGATTAAAAAAGAAGGTATTCAAGTTATTTTAATAAGCGATTATTACACTCCAGGTGTAGGGAAAACCTCCTTATTAAATTTATTAACAGGAGCGGCAGAAGAAAAAATAGATAAATTTACATCCTTACCAGAAATTGGCATTTATGAGTATAATAAAGTTCGATTTCAAATTGTTGATATGCCTTCAATAATGAAAGGCGCGTCAACTGGAATAGGCAATGGAAAAGAAATTCTCTCACAGTTACGATCCTGCGATTTAATATGTTTCTGTATAGATATATCTCGAAATTACGAGAACCAGATTAAAATATTATTAAATGAGTTAGATCATGCTAACATTCGGATTAATATTTCACCTCCACCCATATCAATTGAAAAAACGGGGTCTAATAAAGTTCAAGTTTTTTATCTTACAAGTGAAGCTAAAGACACCGAAAAATTTGAAGAATTAACAGATAGAATAAAAGAACTGGTTAACGCAAGCGGTATGAGAAATGCTATTGTAAAAATTCATGGTGAGATAACCCTTAATGAAGTAGTCGATTCATTGAATCCATCTGTTGTATATAAAAAGGCAATAATTATTGGAACTAAGGGGGATCTACCTCAAACAGAGAAGACCTTTGAAAAATTAAAAAAATCCTATTCACCTATGTTCCCAATTATAATAGGGACGAGTGTAAGAAAAGCTGAAATGCCAGAAAATTTTGGAGAAATAATTTTAAAATTTTTGGGAAAAATTAAAATATATACAATGCATAAAGGAGTCATTGCCGAGAAACCATTGGTAATAGATACTGAACCTAACGCGCCATTAATTAAAGATGTTGCTTTAAAAATTCATAAAAGTTTCTATGACCAATTTGATCATGCTGTAGTTATTAGAGCATCAGACCGTCAAAAGCGCAAAAAAGTAGGACTAGATTATGAAATAAAAGATAATGATATTATTGAATTATTTACCAAGTAGTTGCTCTGTTTTAGTTTTCTCATTTTAAATTTGGAGAATTAAATAGTCTTTATTGATAAATTTAAGTACTTTTTATTCGATCAACAATTAGAGGTATTTTATCTAATTCATCTTTATATAAAGAATCTAATTTCGGAATCCCCTTCAAAATATTTAAGATGCTTTCAAAGGAATAGATAAGATTCTCTAGATAGTCAATGATATCACCTTTAAATATTAAAATTTTATATTCTTCTTCAAAAAATTGACTAATTTCTTTAATTGAACGTCTATCATTAATTCTTAAGGATAGTAATAACTTTTCCAAATTTGTTCTTCCACATTCACAATAAGGATTTTCTTTACAAGTACAATTAAAAATGTCACTAACCCATTTTGTGATATATTCAATGAATTCATTAGAAAATTTCTTCCTTTTTTTTACATATTCAGCATTCATCAAAGATAAAACACTCGCACTAAAAAAATTATTACTAAAATACTTCATACTAATATTTTTAGATAAATCCGCTACGACCTTTTTTGATAAGTAAACATTTTTCAATGGCTTTAATTCAAGCACTATATCTATGATTTTATCAGACTTTAATTTTAACGTATTAATAATTTCTAAGCTTTTTTCAATTGTTAGAAAAGATTTAGCAATTGCGTGCCCCAATTCGGATACACAATAGGCTGAATTATCATTAACTAAAATTAATTTTAAATTTAATAATTTTTTAAGTAATAAGTCTAAATTATAATCCGCATTTATTAGATTTTTATTAAACTCATAAATCTGCTCTGTATTTATACCCTCTCTGAACATTGAAATAAATGCAAGTAATTCTGTTATTGATCTATCTTCATTTGGTTCCAATTCGAAATCCTTGATTTTTCCATTTAATAATCTAATTGCTATATCTTCTTCTGTAATTTTCATTTTAGGCATATATATTTTATTAGGCTCAATTAATACATATGCTAAACCAATTTCATGTTTTCCCAATCTACCAGCTCGTCCTAACATTTGTTCAAATTCTGCAACAGTTAGAATTTTTATTCCCATTGCTAAAGATTCAAAAATAACTTGTCTCGCAGGAAAATCTACTCCTGCGGCTAATGCAGCAGTAGCAACTACAGCTGAAATTGTTTGGTTTTGGAACTTGATTTCAATTAATTTTCTTTCTTCACTTGTTAAACCAGAATGATACGCTTCAACCTTAATTCCTTTTGTACGTAAGTAGGATGATAAAGATTCACATTTTTTTCGTGAATTAGTAAAAACTATCGATTGACCTCTAAACCCATAGGTAGATTTCTCAGAAAAAGCTGATTGAATTAATTTTACTATAAACTTTTGTTTTAAGGATTCGTTCAAACATAAAATTAAATGACGTTCAATAGGTACAGGTCTATTATTATAGTTAATCAAAATGCAATCTAACTTTTTAGCTAATATTTCAGGGGCGCCAATAGTCGCACTTAAATATAAAAATTGTGCATGTTTAAAATTAGACTTTAATCTTGCAATTAGACCATCCAATAAGTAACCTCTTTCAGAGTCTATAAGAGTTTGAATTTCATCAATTATTATTGTTCCAATTGTCCCTAATTTATCTTTATTTCCACTTCGTAAAAGATAATCAATAGCTTCATATGTAGCAATAATAATATCTGCATCGATCAAATCATCTAATTCAAGACTTTCAATATTATCTAATAATGATTCACCGATCTTTTTAATAACCTTTAAATTCAATTTTCTATATTTTTTTTCAAATTCTTCCGTTCTGACATTTGCTAAAGCAACAATAGGTACTAAATATAACATTTTGAGTTTTTGTTTTAATGCTTTTGTAATCCCTGCTATCTCTCCAATTAGAGTTTTTCCTGAAGATGTAGGCGCCATAACAATTTGATTATTATTAGTCTTTAATAATCCGTTTTCAATTGAAATTGCTTGAATAGGTAATAAGGTTTGAATTCCTTGTTCCTTTAACAAATTTTGAAATTCATGAGGTATTAAAACCTCATCAATAGAATAATTTAAGTATTTTTTACTTAATTTAGGGCTTTTTTCAATATCATAAAGGGTGATATCTCTATTTCTTACTGGATTAAAATCTGCTTTAAAAGCGATTAATACTTTATCAATATTTTTAAACTTTAAGAGCATGTGATTAAAAAAGTTTTTTAGTTTTGGGCTGATCCTTTCAGTTGAAATCAAGCCAGTAAGTTTAGCACGGTTTAGAACAATCTCTAAAGCACAGTCAGAACAAATATTTTGGTTCTTGAGTGATTTTATTTGTTGTTTTCTGTTTAAAATATTAAAATTGTTATTTCCCAAGCACACCCTGCAAAAAGTCAAATCAATTATTCTTTCAGTATTTATATGGAGATTTTTAAGCATTTTTTTAATATTTAAAAGATCTTGTGAATCACTATGACTTGGAAATGCAATAAATTCATTCTTATCTGAAAGTAGGAACTTTTTGAAGAATTCTGGATCGATTGGCTCTTTAATGCCATTTTTTAATATTTTTACAAAAGATAATGGACGGAATTTATTTTTAAAATCTAATCCAAAAAGAATTATTCCCCTAAAAAAGGGTTTATTAACATAAGTAATTGTTTTGGATTTCCTATTAAAAGATTTCAAGTAGAAGAAATTTACGTTAAACAAAAGTTCTTTTTTGCTTTCATAATTTCTATCTAATACAATAAAAAATTTCCTTTTAATTATACTCAATAGAAGAATCACTAAAATCTATATTAATAAGATAAAAAATAAAAAATATTAATTCAACTTTTCTCTAAATAAATTAAAGTTTTTAAATTACCACCAAAAAAGCATCGCATTAATGCATTTAAGCATTTTAAAAATGAAGGAAGGAAAAAGAATTGAGAATTAAAAACCAAAAACTTGTTTTATTTTATCATAAATTTCCTTGATCTGTTTAAGTTTTGTCTCATCTCCTTGGTTTAGAAAATGTTCAATCCATTGTTGTAATCCACCTTGCTGAATCCATTGCAGAAAATACTCAACTGCTTGGCGTTCTTCAGCAGACATTTTTTTCTCTTAGTTTTTTTTGTTTATAATTATATTTTATTTCTATATAAAATTATAAATTATTCTATTTTATATTTTTATAATTTCAATCTAATTAATTAAAAGTATATAAAAAAAAGAGTGAGATCTTTATGCCAGATATAAGAATTAAAACTCCAAATTTGGATGATATGTTTGAAAAGTGGAAACAAAGGTCTGTTAGACAGGATCGGAAGCATATGGAAAAACAATTTGGTACAAAAGGAGCTATTTTTTCCTTAGATGCTATTTCTGCTGCAGAATACGTTAAAGACACTATGAAAGAAGCGGCTATTTATTTTGCAGTTAAAAAAACTCTTGGACCCGCGCCAAAAGGTATAGAAGAAAATGTATTATTAGCACCAAAACTAGCTAGATTATATTTTTATTCTTTTAAGGGATCTGGAAAAGTTGATAAAGAAGCTTGGAAGGGTGATGAACTAGTGCCAATTTATGAATCTATTCAACCAGTATCTTGTAAACGTTGCGGAGGGAAAGGATATATAGAGGAAAAGTGTAAAACCTGCAATGGAAATGGTAAAATTGAAGAAAATTTAGTCGTTTTTGTAGGAGAAGAGCAAAAAAAAGAAAAGAAACCTTTTTCTTATTCATGTAATGATTGTTATGGAGCAGGAACTCGCCGTTATCCATGTAAAGAGTGTGGAGGTTATAAAAACCTATACAAATATGAAATTCTACCCGTTCCATTTAAGACAGTAGTTACAGGAGTCCCAGTACTTCATAGTAGTGCTCAAACTAAATATGAGAAGGAAATGGGAGAAACTCTTCACAAAATGCTTGAAGATGTCGAGGGAATTAAATTCAATGAATTTAAAGAGTTAGAGTCAAAAGCAGAAGCTTCTTTGGGCTATTGGAATAAAAATATAAAAAGGACCATTAGTTCTGCAGGGAGCGATCATAAAAGCTATCAAAAAGACAAAGATGTGCAAATAACCACACAGATCTATCTATTTCCACTAATTCAAATGTTTTGTGAAACTAAAAAAGGAAAGAAATTCGAAATCTATAGTTTAGGTTCAGCAAATAAATTTATGATCTATTCGAATTTCTAGTTTTTCCATAATATCAAATATTTTTTTTTAAAATTATTCAAATCTTAAAATGATCTAAATGCTAAAAAAAGCAATTGACTTAAAAGTTTATTTGGTGACAGCTTTTTGTAATAATATGATAAAATTACTTCCTTTTTTATAATCGCCTTTAACTTTATCTTCAACCCAGATTGAGCCATCAAATGTAGTTATTATCTTTTTGACTAGAGAAAGACCTAAACCTAATCTTGAAAAGATATTTTTGTTTTGTTCATCAATTTGAAAAATCAATTTTTTCTGTTCATCAGGAATCCCTAAACCGTTATCTATAAATTCTAATTTTAGGTAAGATTTCCTGTTTTTCATAATTTCTGAAGTTCTAATTAATATATTAACCGTTTTATTACTATTATGTTTGATAGCATTAAATAAAATATTATTAAAGACATCTAACAATAGGCTATTAGCTTTTACATAGAATTCATCAAAAATAGTATTCAATTCTACGTTAATTTCTCTCTCAACGAATTCCTTTTTAATATCATTTATTGATTTATTTAAATAAACTATTGTACTGACAGAATGCAAAGCAGATTCGTTTTCATCTAATATTGATAATTTTCGAACATTTGAAACTAAGTTTGCTCCACGTGCAATTTGATACTTAATAATTTTAAAAATTTCTTTCAATTCACTATTAATTTCAATATTTTTTAAATGAATTTGGCTTAATTCGAGCGACGAGAGAATATTTTGTAATATATTACTAATATCATGAGCAAAAAGATCTTTATAAAATTCTGCTCGATTATATGCTTGTTTATATTTTTTCTCTGAATCTATTAACGCCATTTCAGCATTTACTCGTTCAGTAATATCTTCATATGTACATAATAAACCCATTACATCACCTTTTGAATCATGTAAAGGTATTTTATTTGTATCTAGCCATGCTTGTCTTCCATCTGCCTGTTGTTGTGGTTCAATAATGTGATATTCTGGTTTATCAGTATCCATTACTAATTGATCTATCTCATAAAATGATTCTGCCTCACTTATTTTCCATGGTAATTGATAATCAGTTTTTCCAATAATTTTAGTTGGATCAGTAAGGCCAGCTACTCTTGAGAAGTTTCTATTGCACCCCAAATATCCTGAATTTACATCCTTCCAAGAGATATATTGTGGAATATTGTCCATAACCAATTGAAGCATTTTCTTACTTTCTCTTAATTCATTTTCTATATTCTTTTGGTTTGTTATATCCCTAATTATGCCTAATAAGCACACTACTTTGGCTTCTTTATTTTTAACAACACTTAGGCTCAACTCTCCGATAAATTCTCTTCCGTTCTTGGTAATAAACGTGTATTCAACCATTTTTATATACCCTTCATCCACGGCTCTTTTGAAATTTTCCATTGCTAATTCCCTATCGCTTGGAGCTATACACTCAAAAAAAGTCTTTCCTAAACATTCATCTTTACGTTCTACTCCATAAATGCTTATGACATTCTCAGATAGATCTAAAATCTTTCCATTTAAATCTAATAGAACGACCATATCCGGAAATGTTTTTATCAGAGCATTATATAGATTGAATTTCATTTCAGACGAATTATTCGACATTTTTTTATATCTAACCTTTCTTAAATTTTATAAAATAAATTAAACTAGCTCTTTTTAGACAATTCCTCTCGTAATTGTTCCAATAGATCCTTTTCATTAATTTCTAAATCCGCTAAAGATTTATAATGTCTATTATAATAATTTTTTACCTTCTTTGGCATGATCCATGCAAAAGCGAAACCAATTGAAAAAATAGCAGCAAGTATAGCTGTTGCTCCAAAAACTCCAAGACTAGCAATATTACTCGGATTCCCCCACCCGACATCTAATGGTTGAAAAAATTCAGGAATATTGTGAAAACTCAAAATAAATGAGAAAATAGCAATCATTTTATATCTAACTTTTATCCATGGTTGAATATTGTGTTTTTTTATTGCTTTATATGCTGAGTAGGAAGACCAGGTTAACCAATTAAACACAATTAAAGTATATGGAATGTCTAGAGCAATCCATATATAGATCAAAACTGCTGTTGGAACCTTTATAATATAGTAAGAAATCTGTATTATCCCTAAAATAATAACAACAATCAAAATATAATTAGCATTTTTCTTTTTACTTTTATAAAAAGTCATATTAGTAAATATTACTGTTAAAACAAAACTAGTGAAAACAAAAATTTCCTGAAATAGATTGCCCAAATCAAAAATTAGATTTCCAGTTATCCCAATTATAAGAGAAGTATATCCAAATCCACCTATAAGAAGATTATATATCTTATTTTGCATACTTTTATATATTAAAAAAAATCCTACAACAATCATAGTTCCTATAAAGATTATAAAAAAAATTATAAAAATAATAAAAAGTGTCTCTTTTAAGATGATTATACACCAGCTATAGTAATTAGAGATTGGTTTTTTTTTAATTCATCTATGAGAATAATTATTACCTGGTTTGAATTGGAAATATTAAGATTAATTAGCCTTATCTTTAAGGAATTTTCGATTGTATTTTTCATATCATCATAATTAAGTTGATTTAGAGGTTTAAATGGACCGACTTCATCTTTAATAGCTAGTTTTATTAATCCTCTAGCTGCAGGGGGGCTTATTTTCATAATTTTTGTTAAAGTTTCTCCCAGAATGTTTATTATTTCTATTTTTCTCCCCTCCCTGCTAACTGTTTCCTAATTTTTTCTAATAATTCATTCTCGGTTAACACTTCGTCTGAAGGGGGAGTATATCCTCTGTTAAAATAATTTTTTAGCCTTTTAGGCATTATCCAAGCTATTAAATTACCAAAAGAAAATATTATGAATGAAAGAGCTGTAAAAATCATCAATGCAGGATGGACTGCTTCGTAGCCTCCTCCTGGAGGTAAAAAAAATGTGAAAATATCAGAAAGCGCTAAAATTAATGCAGAACATGCAATTAACAAATATCTTTTTTTTACCCAGGGTTCAATTTCATAGTTCTTTAAATTTACATTAGTTCTAATAGCTTTGTAGCCGAGCCAAGTCAGTGGAGAAGAAACTTCAAGTACAGTAATTGCTACAAAAATATAATAAAGTGGTATTTGATCAGTGTTAATAGTTATTAATAGAGGTACTTGAAAATTGAAATGAAGTCTGAAATAAAAATCAAAGCCTTTTAAAATTACAAATGAAATAATCATAAAATTCGGAAAGAAAGCTTTGGATCCTTTATAAAAAACTATTTTTATAAATAATATTAGGAAGAGTATACAGATTTGAGAATAAAAAGCTTTTATTATATATGGGAAAATAAATTCTCCTAATAACTGAATGCTATATAGAATAAAAAATAGTGCGAGCCCAAAAAGAGTATATAATTTTTTTTTAATCATACGGAAAATTATGAATGCTCCTGTAGCGAGGATTGAGATAATACATACCATTAAAATTATTTGAATAAAATCAATTAAAGCCATTCTTAATGCTCTTAAGTCTATTAAATTGAATATTTAGGAGGTTTAAATCTTAAAGATAATTAATTTTATTTTAAAAGTTAATATCCTAAATCTTATTCTTATACAGATTTAAACTAATAACTTGTTAATAAATTTAAGTTTGTTATTTATCATAAGATTTAAAAACAATTTATCAATATCTAGGTTTGAACTTATATAAGTTGAATCCTAGAAAAAAGTAAAAAGTGAGACTTTTTTTGGAAAATAGAAGTAGTTTAAAGAAAAATAACTTTTTCGGTTATTCCTTACCAAATAATCCGTTAGTAATTTCAATAATTAGTATGTTTGCTGCTTTAACATGTGGATTAACATTTATTGTACCCTTTACCATCCCTGCTACACAAGGTTATATTAATCTTGGTGATATTGGTGTCATGATAACCGGAATTCTTTTTGGGCCAATAATCGGGAGTATCTCAGGTGGTATTGGTTCTATGATAACAGATATAGTTCTTGCTCCCTCTTATGCTTTCCCAACTTTAATAATTAAAGGTTTAGAAGGTTTTATTGTTGGTTTAATTGCTAATCCAAAAAAGAATTATTTAAAATTCAATTATAGGGACATTATGGCAGTTATAACGGGAGGGCTATTAATGGTTTATGGTTATTTCTTAACCGAGATTTTTCTATATGGATTTCCAAGTGCTTTATTTGAATTTTTCTTTAATGTTACAATTCAATTCGGTTTAGCTTCTGTGGTTACAATAATTTTCACAATTTTTGCAAGGAAAAACATTATAACCAATTTACCCCAAGTCTTTGATAAGATATTTATTTTATAAATACTCTAAAAAAAACGGGAATAGGAACTAGAGCAATGTTATTAGAATATCTAAAGCATCTAAAACCTTTTTTCCTGTTTCAGTTATAAAATATGATACTTTTTTTCCTTCTTTCTTTCGATTTATCAAACCTCTAAGTTCTAATCCTTGTAAATGTTGATAAATTGATGCTAAACTTATAGATACCATAACTTCTTTGATTTCAGTTCCAGTAATTCCTCCAATACTTGAAAGCGAAATTTGTGATAAAATTTTTAATTTAGTGATTATAATAGAACCTCTTCCAGCTGTTTTTGCTTGAGAAGAAATTGCTTCAAGAATATAAGGAGCTTTTAACCCACTACCAGTAATTAGACATATTATTACTTCACTAGGATCAAAATAATTTTCTTTATTTAGAACTTCTACAGCTCCTAATGTTAAAGTCGATGCTGGTTCAGCAAATATCCCTTCATTTCTAATTAGATTATCAATCGAATTTAATAATAATTCTTCTTCAATAGCAACTACAGTTCCTCCACTTTCTCTAATGAATTTAATTGCCAAATCTTTATAAACAGGTTTTTTTACAAAAATACCTAATGCAATAGATTTTAGAATCTCAAATTGTTTCTCTTTCTCTGGAGGTTTTCCAATAAATTCATTTACAATGGGCGCGGAGATTTCTGATTGCACTCCAATTAGTTTTGGAAATTTGTCAATAATTCCTGATTTTTCCAACTCATTAAAACCTTTCCATAAACTAACCAATAATTCACCACTACCCATTGGGATAATAATATAATCTGGAATCCCTTTTTGAATAAAAATTTCGAATGATAATGTTTTTTGTGCTTCAATTGTTAAAGGATTATATTCAGGAGTACATTGATAATATTCATTAAATCTTTTATCTAAGGCATATTCAATTGCATCATCAATGGTACTACCTTTTGTTTCTATTTCTGAGTTATATGCTATCATCTGAGCTTTTTTCCCGATGTCGATTTGGTTAGGTATTATATTTATACATTTCATTCCTTCTAATGAAGCATAAGCTGCTATTGATGCGCCCTGGTTACCATTTGATGCACAAACTACTTTTTTATAATCCCAATTTCTTGCATGAGATATTAACAAAGCACCTACACGATCTTTAAATGAACTAGTAGGATTTTGAGTCTCATCCTTAAAACTTAAATTAATTAATCCAAAATTTTTACCAATCTTTTCAGAATTCTTACATGGAGTTCCTCCTTCTCCTAATGTAACAATAAAATCTTTTGGAATTTTAGGTAAGCTAAATTTAAAGTCCCAAAATTTAAAGGTTTTGTTAATTTTAGAAAAAAATTGAATAAATTTGCTTAAATCTGTATTGATCCATAAAAACCCTTTACACTTTGGGCATTTATACGCAATATAATCAAATGTGAATTCTTGATTACAACTAGTACATATTAAATTAAGTTGAGTTAGGATAATTTGGTGACCTCTTTTTTTTCTGATATTTTTACTAAATCTCTTAGTTATTATGTTGATATTAATAATTAAGTTATTAAATTGAATTTGATAGAAATAATGATTAAATTCTTAAAAAAATATTATCATTACTATTACTTTATATCATTGGAAGCATAAGCAGCTAGAATTTCCCCATAAAAATAATGATGACTGCTCATATCTGATTTACTATCTTGAATTATCTTACATTCATAATTTAATAAACAATCTTTTATAGTAGGCACTATTGTATTTTGTCCTGGAATAGTAATTAATCTAGCTATTTGAAATTTATCTGTATTTCTCCCTGAATAAGATCCTGCAATCTCAACAGCATCATATATCTTATCTGAAGGGATATTTATCGTGAATTCATGTACACCCTTAGTTAATAAGGTATAACTATATCTACTATAGTCTACTTGGGCTCTAATAACAGGTTTACCCTCTATTTCTTCCATTTTTTTCCAGTCCAAAGCCATCACATTTAATTTTCCATTTTTATCCATAGTTACCATTAAAGCAGTACTTCTTCTAAAATACTCCATATATTCATATGGATTAATTTCTTTTCTACTTTCTTGCATCCTTTGCAATCCTCACGTAATTAAATGAAATTACGGTTTAAAAGGTTGATCATGAATAATCTTATCGATTGCCTCCAAACAAGATTCTTCCCAATCATTATCTGGATCTATATTTTTACTACAATCTGGGCACCAATCATCAGAATATCCCTCATCCCAATCATCATCTTCTAAATCGCCGTTTAAGGTGCTTCCACAATATAAACAAACACCATCATCATATCTATCTAAAACTTCTGAAATTAGCTGAACTTTTTTTTTGGAATTCATGTGATTTCAACTTATTATTTTAATCATGTTATTTATAAAAATAAAAAAAAGGGAATTAAAAGCTTACTTCCCAAATTATTTAATTATCTGTTTTGTATTTACTAAGTATTTCTCAGCAGTTTGTACAATGTTGTTAATTATATCTTTAACACTATCTGTTGAATTTATAAGTCCAATACTCTGTCCCAATAATACTGCTCCATCTTCTATGTCACCATTATATATCATCTCATAGCGTTTATTTTCTGCAACTAACTTTTCTGCTGTTAATTCTGCCTCTAATGCTAATTTTTCTTCTTTACTAGATACTGGTTTATGAGCTAACGCATAATCGTTTTTCCATAGACGAATTGGTCCTAATACACCAAGACAATACATTGTATCACTTGCTTTAGCAGAGGGAACGACATTTTTATAATTCTCATGAAATTCACTTTCTTTTGAAGCAATAAATCTAGATCCCATTGCAATTGCTCCTGCACCCATAGCTAAAGCTCCTGCTAGACCTTCCCCGGTAGCAAATCCCCCACAAGCAATTAATGGAGTATCTGGAAATTGTTGTTTAACTTGCTGTAAAAGAACTAAGGTACTTACTTTTTCGTAAGATTGATGTCCTCCTCCTTCCCAACCTGTAACAACCATGCCATCTACTCCTGCGCTAACACATTTACCTGCCAGCCATAAGGCAGGAGCTACATGAAAATGTTTAATATTTGAACCACTTTCTTTTAGTTTTTCAAATGATCTATTTTGAATCATCTTAGGAGTACCAGCACTCGTGAGGACATAAATACATTGTTCTCTTATTTTTTGATTTTCCCTAATAAATCTAGGAATTGCTCTGCAAAGAGTAGGAGCATCTACCTGCAATCTGGCAGTTCTAATATTAAATCCAAAAGGTTTATCTGTATGTTCTACTACATATTCCATGTTTTTCTTCATTTCATCTATACTGCTTTTTCCAAAGAGATTAGTATGACTTAAAACCCCTAATCCTCCCGCCTCGGAAACAGCAACCGTCAGATCAGTTGTATAAAAAGGACCCATAGGAGCGGCAATAATTGGATATTTAATCCCTAACATTTCTGTTATATTGGTTTCTAATACCACTTTTCTAACCCACTTTTCCCTTTTCAATTTATATTTATTATATTATTAAACATTTTAGAATTTAAAATTTTAATAGGTTTAAAAAGAGATTTCAACTAAAGGAGAATTATTTTTTTAAGACTATTATTCATTCACTAATAATTTTGAATAGGATTAAATAATAGAATTTCTATCTTAATGTTGATCAAATTCACAAAAGGTATTTTATATGAAGAATTCAAAATTAAAAATTTCTCTGTTATTAATCAGTTTAACACTATTAGTTTCGATTAGCCCTGCTTTGGCAGTTAACCAATATTCAGTTGATCCTGGAGCACAATTTAGATGGGACGTTACAAAATATTACTTTATGAAAGATGGATTAGGACTTGGAAATAATCTTGAATATACTCATAACTATTTTTTAGAATTTGAGTTTACGAATTGGGCTGGGCTTTCTGGTGCGGAATACTTAAATGGAACTATAAATAACAACGGTACTGTTTATGATGATGAAATCAGTCACGCGATATATTACTTTGGCACCCCTAGCCAGAGTTGGGTTACGGATATTATTGATACTTTAGGTCCTTATCCTGTCCATGTTTATTTAGTCTGCAACACTGAAATTGACCAAACTACAAAACCTGATTTACAAGATCTTGCTGACAATTCATGGCTTACCTTTGGAGAGGCTCCGACAAATAATTTTTCTTTAACAGGTACCTATATTGATGGAGACGAAACTGACATTTACACTGGAAATATTAGATTTAATTCTGATAAGGTTTTAAGTTATGTTTTTGACGAGATGGTAGCAATAAATAATACTAATGAAGTAACACTGTATATTGAACGTTATATCTGGAATCTCACATATACAGCGGGAACTCCGACATCTCCTAATGGTGGCACAATTCCGGGATTTTTAATATTTTCAATAATATCTGCTGTAACAATAGGAGTACTTATTATTATAAGAAAAAAAAATGTGAAATTTCTTTCATAGAGATTGGCTTAGTTTAGCTTGAAGAAAGTTAATTACTTTTAATTAAATTTTTTACTAAATACTATTTAATAATATCAGAGCTTTATTTTTATTAGCATCTCTAATGATTGATTTCATTGAGCTATTATGAATCCAGATATAATTTGTGTAGGGGAATTATTAGTTGAAATTATGCGAAAGAACATTGATAATCCTCATGGGAAGATTGGTACTATATATAAAGGACCCTATCCAAGTGGTGCTCCCGCTATTTTTATTGACTCGGCAGCTCGTATGTCTAAACCATTTAATTTTTCAACAGGACATATTGGTGTTGTAGGCAACGATGAATTTGGGGAGTGTATTATCGAAAAACTTCAAATGGATGGTGTTGATATTTCGCAGATTAGAATTATTAATGATGAAACAACGGGAATTGCTTTCAATCAATATAATTCTGATGGAAAACGTAAGTTTATTTTTGCAGTGGGAGCGGCAGGTAAAACTTCACCAGATGACATTAGAAAGGATTACTTTTCAAACATTAGGGCTTTACATATCACGGGTAGTGCCCTTTCTATTAGTGAATCCTCTCGGGATGCTTGTTATAAGGCAATAAAAATAGCTAAGGAAACGAATCCGAATGTTACCATTTCATTTGATCCAAATTTGCGCCCTGAAATGCTTGGTATAGGAATTATTTTAAAAATTTCTGAACCTGTATTAAATAATACTAACATTTTGTTACCTAGTGGAGAAGAAGCAGAAATGTTAGCAGGGATAAAGGGTGAAATTAAAGCATGTAAGTTATTATTGGAAAAAGGCCCTAAAATCGTAATTCTAAAACAAGGAAGGAAGGGATGTACAATATTTTCTGCGAAATATGAAGATGGTGTAAAAGTTTCAAGCTTTAATGTTAAAGAAATAGATCCAACTGGTGCAGGAGACTCATTTGGAGGTGCTTTTATTGTGGGATATTTGGCTGGATGGCAATTTATTAGAGCTGCAAAATTCGCTAATGCAGTAGGAGCTCTTAAAGTTCAACATTTTGGACCCATGCCAGATACTACCTATAAAAAGGTTGAAATTTTTATGAAGAGTTAAAGTTTTTAAAATGTAAAGAAAATACTTTCACTTTCGTGATCTGATTGTTTTTTATAGAATAAAACCTAAATCCAGGAGGTTTATACTTGAAGTGTGCAGATAATGGACCTAATGCATTACATTGAAATACAAAAGGCTTATTTACATCAAACCATATTTTCAAATCAGACGGGTCTTTAAAAGAATCGAACTTTTTACGATAAGTCGAGGTATATACTTCACAAGGAACTTCAATATAGATTGGAAAGAACCAAAATCCAAAGTTAATTATCTCAGTTTCTTGTGCTTCTTTTAATCGATATTCCTTTAATGTATGGGTATGGCCACACAAGATAAGATCCACTTTTCTTCTGATTATTTTATCAGAACCAGTAACTATTCTAAGTAAAGTAGCCCAATTATACATAATTGTTTGATACTTTAAATTTAACATTTGATCTATTCGTCCTGTCATATTTATATTCTTTAAGTTATCTTCATGGAAATCAGACCAATCTAATTTTCTATTTTTTATTCCTAATTGCTTTTTATATTTTCTCCGTTTAGAAGTGCTTAAATTTGGAGATATTGGAGGAGTATGCATAACAATGATGATCTTTTCATTATGTGAAAGTTTAATATATGTCCTTAATAAATCAACTTGGTAATCTTTAACACCCTTAGTGCTTGGTCCACCTGTAAGTAAGTCATGGAGATCAGCAACTGAATCTTGCCCAGTATCAAGAAAAATAAAAGTATAATTGTTTCCAATTCTCAATCTAAAATTAAGATTTGGATTAAAATATCTAAAATAATCTATTAAATATTTATCTTTAGACTTCAAAGCCGTTAAATAATTGAAAAATTTAATATCGTAATATCCTTTAATATCAGAATGCGTCATACCAAATATTTTATGAATTTTGCTAAACCTCATACCGTAATGTTCTTTACGGTAGTCATGATTTCCTATTGTTGTAAAAATTGGAACTAATATTTCTTTTTTATTGATATATTCAGAGTCTTTTCCTAAGTATGGAGGTTTCTCTAAACCCCTGTTCAAACCTAGTAGAATTTCAATAAAAACGTGAAAATTATTCTCATATTGATAGTTCCCCCTGGCTATATTAAGATAATCAATTAAGTCCCCTGTCATTAAAACAAAATCTAAATCATTTTGTACAACTTTTCTATTTACAAATTCAATAAAAAGTCTTAAACTGTAATTGAAATTATATTTAGCATATCTCAATTCTTCATATTTTTCTTTATGAAAATCTTCTCGAAATTCAAAATCTCTTGTTAAAACGAATGTATCTACCTTATTAATTTTCTTCTTTCTTTTTTTATGATATCCCAATTTAGCTCTTGCTTTTTCTTTAAGAAAGTTTAAGATAAAATCATTTCTACGTGCTACATGGAAATCTGAAGCATGAATAAATTCGAAATTTTTCCATTCCTTATTAAATATAGCAATACTATGGTAATTTACCTTATTATCACTTCTATTAGGAATATCATGAACTATATCGAATAATAAAAAGTTTCTTTTTATTTCCTTTAGCAATTGCTCAATTTGTTTCACAATAGAAATTTCTATTTCAAATTTTACCTGATATAATTCCTTTCTTTTTCCAAATATATTATCAATTTGTAAAACGCAGTTGAATATGTCCCAAATAATACAATTTTGTTCCTCCAAAATAGGTTGATCTCTAAAATCTAATTTTTCAATTTTAGAAATCTCAGCCAATTTAATAGGATATAAATCCCCCCTTCTTTGTTGAAAATTTCCCTCATCCTTTAGTATTGGCTGAATAAATATATTTAAATGAAAATATTCTAAAATTCTTTTGATAGAATGTGATGGTTTAGTGATTATTAAGGAGTCAAATACGATACTTCGATTATACTCATTTGCTTTATTCTTAAAATCTCTTAAATTGAGTAAAATAGGTTGCCCTAAATTTGGCTTTATTATTATTGGAAAACTTCCTTCAGATAAATCTAACATTTCTAATATAAATATCTCAACTTTAAATGGATAAAATTAGCTTAATAATAATTAGTTGATTTTTTCAAATAAAAGAATTTATTTATTATTTTTATTCATATTAGAAATTTAAATGGTTTTTAGTAAAAATATTAGGATAATGAATTCTTTCCTGTGTTATAAAAAAATCTAATAAAGTCAAAGATTTAAATATATGAAAATTGTATATCTTATAAGAATCTTAAATTGGATGTTTAAAATGAAATATTATTTAATTAAACGTCTATTTGAACAAAACGAAATTCATTTTTCGTATTTAAATAAAAATTAAATTTTAAATTACAAATTCTACTTTTAATTTAATAAAGAGTATAAAATATAATAGTCAAAATTCAGCAATATGACGGATGAACTAAGGGAAGACGAGGAAAGTAAGTCGGAAAACAAAGTGGAAAAGGATGATGATAGAGTAGATAAGGAATTTTTAAGCAAAGCAAAAGATTCAAGAGACTTAATAGATAAAAAGTTAAGGAGTTTTGAAAATAGCATTGAAGATATTTCTGATACCATTAAGAATGGTGAAACTGAAGAGGAGCCAAGGATAAAAGAAGAAACTCAGATAGAAGAATTAAGTGAAGAAATAAAGAGCGAACAAGAAAAACTTGATCAAATTAAGAAAAAAATTGATGATAAAGAAGATTATCTAACTGCTATTGAAGAAACAATAAAAGCATTAGAGGATCGATACAATCGGAAAAATGAAGAAATGCAAAACTTAGATGAGAGAATAGAGATTACTACCGAGAGTAAAGAAACATTAGAAGAGGAATATAAGGAACTAATAAAGAATAATGAGCAATTAATCAAAACCTATGAAGCTAGGCAGGTAGATTTAATAGTACTAACTGATAGTGTAAAAGAAAAAGTCACAACCCAGGACGATTTAAGATCAAAAATAGCTAAAATTAATCAAGAATTTCAAGAAAAAGAACAACTCTTAGAAAAACAGAGAGAGGAAGCAGAAGCTTTAGATAAGAAAATAAAAAGCCTAACAGCAGAAAATGAGACTTTAAAAGGTTCAATTGGAAAAAATAGGTTTGAATTAGACCATACGAATAAAGAAATTGAAGCTAAAGAGGAAGAAAAAAAACTACTATCGGAACAGTTAGAGAAAAAAGAACAGAGAATAAAAGTCATAGAGCAACATATTGAAGATTATAAAGAAGGATTTCCTGAGATGGAACAACAAAGACAAACATATGAAGAACTTTTAGCAAAATATAAAGTTCAATTAACTGAAAAACAACAACAATTAATTGATGTTGAATCAAGGATTCAAGGTCTGAATGATAATTTAGAGTCATTTGATGAACAGATTTCTAAAAAAGAAACTTTAATTGAAGCTAATGAAAAAAGAATAGATGATTTGAAAAAAGATATTGGTATTACCAATAATGAATATATTGAAAGAGAAGAGCGATTAAATTCACTTACAGAAAAATTAGAATACATGCAAATTGAACATGATAAACTCGTTAAAGCAAAAGACGTTATTGAAAACAGCACAAATGAATCTAAAGCATTACTTCAAAAATTAAAAATAGAATTAGAGAATCAAGAAGAAGAAATCAGAGATAAAGAAAGTAGAATTCATAGATTAGAGACTTTATCATTCATCTATAGACTTTCAAAATTCTTTGGTGGGATATTAATTGGTGTAGGGGTGTTCTTTATTATTCTTGTGATAGGTGATATGTTTAATTTTATCAATTTTGGAGACGTGCAGATTATAAATTTTGGTGAGTTCAGTTTGGGGGTTCTAAGTTTATTATTATTAATAAGCGCTATATTTTCAATTATTTCTGGAATATTTCACCTCGAGAAATCTTAAAATTAATAGTTTTTGATAACTTCTAATTTTAAAAAATATTAACTGACGATTAAAATTGACTGAATCTAAAAAGGAAGAGATTTTACCAAAAAGAACCCTAAAATTATCTCAAGCAATAATATATGGAACAGGTTGTGGAATAGGAGGATCAATTTTTATTCTTTTAAGCGATGGAATTGCATTTGCAGGACCTGGAATTTTAATAAGTTTGATTCTATGTGGAATTCTTATTTTTTTTACTGGTCTTAATTATTCAGAATTATCTACAAGTTTACCGATCGCTGGAGGCGCTTATAATTTCACTAAAGAAGGTTTAGGTGGCTTTTTAGCATTTATTATTGGGTTTTTTTTTTGGATTGCTAATATTGCTGCTTGCTCATTTTCGGCACAAACTTTTGCTTTAGTAATTGACCAAGTTTTAGGGGGTATAGACCCTCTATATATAAGTCTTATAAGTATTTTACCCTTATTATTAACAAGTCTGGTAATCTTTAGGACGCAGAAAATTGCTATTAGGGCTTTATTAATATCTACTCTTATTCTAATTGGAATGTTTATATTTTTCATATTTTCGGGTTTGATAATATCTCCACTCGTCCAAACTTCAAGTTTTAGCTCCGAGTATTTATTTTCAGGTACTAGTTTCTTTGGAGTTATTTCAGCATTCTCCTTATTATTTATTTTATTTACATCAATTATCTCTAACTTAGCGTATTTGAATGCAGATTTGAAAAATCCTTCTAAAAATGTTCCAAAGACAAATATTTATGCAATTTTAATAACATTAGGTATATATTTATTAATAACTATAACGGTTCTACTAAACATAGAAGTAGGCTCAACAGGAACGCCAGTTTTACTAGCTGACGTTCTAGGTAACATTCTGGGACCTTTTGGATTTTATTTTATGGCTACTGCTGCCTTAATCTCCACAACAATAGCTATCAATGCCGCTCTTGGGTCAGCAGTAAGTGTGATAACTGCATTAGCAAGGGATAGGTATATTCCAAAAAAAATTCGAGCAGTAAAGAAAAGAACTGATATGCCCGTACTAGCTTTAATGATTACCGCCTTTTTGGCAATTATTTTCACAGTTTTTGCGAGTTTAGGATTAACAGCTGAGACTACAAATCTTATTTTTTTTATTGGTTTAGCTTCAGTTAATTATGCTGCTTTTAAATTAAGGCATAAAAGAAAAGAATTAGATCGCCCATTTAAAGCCCCCTTTTTCCCTTTTCTTCCGATTTTATTATTTATCTTCTTTTTAACCTTTGCGGTTTTATTTGGAATAATTTGGATTGAAGCTCTTTTTTTAGCTATAATTATTTCTATTATTGGTGTAGCGTATTATTTATTATCACTTGCGGATAAACCCTCGATTTCATTAACTTTAGCCGGAATTAAGTTTTTTATAGCTATCGTGATTGGATTTATTGTTTGGATTGTAAACAATTTCTCAAGTGTTAGTTCCATCACCGTTTCAATGAATAGGATATTGATAATTATTGGCGTTTTTACGATTGGAACCATCATTTTTGATCTATTCCCTCTTCGTCAAGTTATATATTATTTTATTAGAAAAGTGGATAAATCAAAAGTGGCAATCAGATTTGGTAATGCACAAATAATTGAATTAGGAAAAAAAAGATCAAAAATTATACATGTAGTAGATATCATAATAACATTATTACAATTTGTATCTGTCATTTCTATCTTTTCTATTGTTTATCTATTACTGAATAATATAATAGTTATTGAAGAAATTAATCTTGGTATAACAATAATATCTAAAGAAGCTGGAAGATTTCTCTTTATTTCAATTTTAATATTTTTTGGTATAGTCCTCTTTTTTAGTACAGTTATATTATGGTATAGAAATAGAGAACTAAAACAACTTGGAATTTAAGATTATTATTTCAAAGATTTAACTAAAAATCAAAAAGTATAATTCTTTTTTAAATGTATGGACTTTCCTAGGCTAAATTTACATATTCATTCAAAGTATTCAGATGGAAGAAATAGTATAAAACAAATAGTAAGAGAATCAATAGAATATGGATTGAATTATATAGCTATAACGGATCATTTCACAAATTCATGGAAAGCAAGCGTTATACCTACTTTAAACTCTAAAGAAAAACTTACTAATTATATTCTAGAGATTAATCAATGTCAAAACTATTTAAAAAGGAAAAATATTAATTTAAGATTATTCAAGGGTATAGAAATTGATATTAGTAGTTCAGAAAGTTATATTTTAAACCTTATAAATCCATATAAATTTGATATAATCCTTTTCGAATATCTCGAGAGCCCTGAAGGTATCGCTTTTATAAAAAATATTCTTAAATCTTGGAAAAAAAAAAATCATCCGAATAAAAATTTCCCAATATTAGGTTTAGCTCATTTTGATCCATCATTTTTTATTTATAGTTATTTTGACGTCTTAATACCTTTCTTAAAAGAATATAATATTTACTTCGAATTTAATTCCAGTTATTCGCAATATTATGCACGTAAGTTCCAAGATTTTTTTTTAAAATTAAAAGAGAGTAGCATTTTAGTAGCTATTGGATGCGATTCTCATAATTTGTTAGATCTAATGAATATTGAAGAACCATTCAATAAGATAAGAGATTATGAGCTTGAAGGTAATTTAGGAAAATTAATTAACCTTCTTGAATCGAGAGAGGATTGATTTTTAACTAAAAGAAAATTACATTCTTAATTTATTTATATATTCCATGTAATATTTGAAAGCCCGTTCAAACATAATATCCAATAGTATTTCATTTTGTTCTTTAGGTTCATTTAACATTGTTTTCAATTCTCTTTTTCCGATATTGAAAATCTCTTTAGCAGCGATAATCCTTTTACTCATTGACATATTAGTTATTTCAGTAATTGTTTTATTATATTTCCTCTGCCATTCGCTCAGCGCATGCCAAATTATGCCTCTCATTGCCAGAATAGATACATTGATAAGTTCACATAAACCTTTAGCAATATTTTGAATCACTTTTAATTGGACAGGATTAAAATTTTCTTTAATATATTCCATTTCAGTATTTCTTAATGCATTTTCGTTAAAATTAACTACGTATGTAATAGGTTCCTCAACCCAATCTTTTTATTATTAATTCGTTAAAATTGTATATAAAACTTTAGGTATAAATAATCCCAAATAGAAAATTATAATTAATATTTTTAAAATACACTATTTAGTTTTAGAAATCTGTAGACTTATTTTGACAAATTTAATCAGATTTTATAAATTATTCTTAAATAATCTAAGCGAAATTAAATAAATTATATAATTAGCTTTATATTTTCAATTAGTTTTTTATTTAAGTATGGACCTTGAAGAGAAAATTAATCTAGCAGCAAAATGGATAGTTGATTCAGAAAGATTAGTTGTGTTTACCGGAGCAGGAATATCCACTGATTCAGGCTTACCAGATTATCGTGGACCGGACGGAGTATGGACAAGACGCGATAAGGGACTGCCTCCGCCTAAAACACCCCCATGGGATCAAGTAAAACCGAATCCTAACCATTACGCAATTGTAGAGTTAATGGAAATGGGAAAACTAAATTATCTGATTTCCCAAAATATAGATGGACTACATGCTAAATCAAACATCCCTTTCGATAAATTAGCAGAACTTCACGGTAACATGTATTTCATGAAATGTATGTCGTGCAATAGGAAGATGACATTTGAAGAAGCAGGGTGGGATAAAGCAAAATGGGGTCCAGGATATAGAACAAATCAAGTTCATAAAGACCAACCTAATTGTCCTTATTGTGGTGGTAGAATCATTTCAAGTATTGTAAACTTTGGCGATCCATTACCCTATGACGAATTAGAAGAGTCAAACAAGCGATCTAAAGACGCGGATGTATTTTTTGTAATTGGCTCATCTTTGGTAGTAACACCAGCAGCCAATATGCCGGGTATTGCCAAAAAAAATGGAGCAAAACTAATAATCTTAAATAAGGGGGAAACTCCTTATGATTATGCAACAGATTTAAGATTTGATAATTATATCGAAGAAGTTCTTCCTCTCATTTTAATAAAAGTTAAGGAAATGCTAAATGAAAGTTAGCTTGTCAAAAAAGTTAAATTTAATTTAATAATTATTATTTTAATTTCCCATATAAAACTTTATTTCTATTATACTCTTTTAGAATTCTTTTTCCTTCCTTGTTTGATAATGATAAGGAAATATCGGCATTTCTACTTAGTGAACCAGTAAAAATCTGTTGATTATCAGCAAAAACAACAATATTACTGCTAGCATATTCTGGATCAGCTTTTAGAACTATTTTTTGTCTTTGGACTTGTACATCTAGTTGAATTTTTCCTTTACTTGATTTTTTCTCTTTAGTGAAGCTATTAAGTTTTATGTATTTTTCTGATCGTATTGGTTTAATTGGATTCACGACAATATCCTGTCCAAAAGAATACATTTCATATTCTAACTGTCTTGTTTTATAATCTCTTACTTCGACAACTGGTCTAGCAAGATCTTTATCTCTAAAGCCATGGGGAACTTTTACTGTCATTTTTATCGTTAAGACTCTTGAAATGTCTCCATCTTCAATAAAAATGATAGTATCTATTATTGAGGGAAGCATACCAAGTTCTATCCTGCCGATAAATCTCTGAATTGCATCAATTGCTGAAGATGAATGCACAACGCCCACCATACCAACTCCAGATAATCGAAAATCTGCATAAATTTGAAAATCTTTTGTTGTTCTCACTTCATCAAATATTGTAAAATCAGGTCGCACCAAAAGTAGGATGTCTGCTGAATTTTCAAGGCTTCCTTCAAGCTTAGTATATTGTGTGATTTCAGGTTTAACTTGTAAATCTCTCACACTTTCTAATGTTTTAACAACCTTATTTTGGCGTAAATAGTAATTTGCTAATGCTGCTGAAAAAGTGCTCTTACCAGCTCCAGGTGACCCAGCGACTAGAATTCCCTCTGCTTTTTCCAGACGATTGCGGAGTCTTGAGTCGATGCTGTAATCTGATAACGTCAGATTAACGAGTGGGCGTACTGCAGTTATTTCAACATCATTAGAAAAAGGAGGGCGCGTAATTACGATTCTAAATTCTCGCAATTGGGCTACAACAGCACCAAACTTTTCAATTTCAACAAAGGAATGAGCATCTTCCCGTACAAATTCTATAATTTCCATTGCTATTTCTTCAATTTGATTTTTAGTTATTATATCGTCTCTTACTCTTTCTAAATACCAACTACCCGGGCTTCCTTTTTTCGCATAAGGAGGCAATCCTTGCTTTAAATGGACACTCATTGTATTTTCATCAAAAAATTCAATTAATTTGAGTGAAACTGAAGTAACTTCTGTTGGTGCTACTTTTTCCTTTACTGACATTACTTTAATTCCTTCAAAAATACCTACATCTCCTTGAATTCTATCTGATGTAATTAATACAGCCTCGTTTTCATGAGCACTTTCTCTAATTAACGCATCTAATTCTCCGCCAGGAGCCATTTTAATTTCTTCTCTAGTAGGTCTTTTTCCAATTATATGTAACTTTATTTTATTTTCCTCATGATACTGTCTAAGTCTTTTAAGGACATTTAAACCCAAAAATCCAATTTCTTTTTGAATATTTGTTCTGTATTCTACTTCAGCAACAACTACACTGGAAATGAAAATCTCTGGATATTCGCCCAGTTCTCCATCTTCAATCAAATCTAAAATGAGACCATTAAAAATAACCGAAGTATCACATGCGAACTTATCTGGCATTCTCTTCCTCATCAACATTTACATTATCTATTATTTCAAACTTGTTTACGCTATAATAGATTGGCTTACTTAACCGGTCCACTGTGGCAATAATGAGTGATTTCCGAGAGCTCATTGCCACTCGGGATATTTTATCTAAATCTTTTAATTCAATTGGATACCCCTCAAAAATCGGATAAATTAAATATTTAGCAGAATTTTTCTCAAAGTCTGCCCCTCTCTTATATACACGAAAATCAAGACCATCACCATATCCAGCTCGTACAACATAGCCCCTTTTACGTAAATCCATATAAATAATATATTTTTGCCATAATCTTGGATCATACTGAATGAAATATATCAATAAATTTTCAAAATCATATATCTGATTACTCTTATCATTTTCTTTCCATAATAAAATCCTATTTCTTTCACATAAGAGCAGAACTTCTACTGGTTCTAAAATAAGCTTTTGTTCTCCATTATCACTCTCTTCTAAGGTACCAATATAGGAACTGCTGTAAAATTCTTCTATAGCTTTTTTATCATTAAGATAGACTTTATCTTCCTCGAGAATTGCTTCGAACTGACTTTTCTCTACCTTTTCATTAGCTTTTTCTGTCATTTTCCAATTTATTATAGTATTTTATATTTAATGAATTTAATCATAATAAGAAAGTAATTTCAATCTTAATTAATTAGAAAAAATTATTCCTTGAACATTTAAATTTTTATTATAGAAAAATATTTAAGAAAAATAATTTGCTAGTTTAGTCGAGATATTATGAAATTCACTAATTTCCCGAGGTTTTTAACGTTTTCATAAATTTTTGGAGCCTTTTCTTCTAAATAGCCTTTAAAAACCTCCCAATTCTCTTTCTTTCCCGAAGGTGCCTCAGCTAATAATTTTCTAACTTCACTAATGTCGTAAGTAAATATTAGGGCATTATCAACTCTATTAGCATCATCGCTTAACAGGAAAATATAATAATCATTTAAATCCCAAGGATTTAATACATGATCTGGTTTGTTTCCATCCCCTGCTTTCTTGCCTCTTAATGCACGTGTATCTACCTGTGTTGGTAGCACCATATTAAAAGTGATATTATCCCTCTTATATTCTAATGCCATGGCTTTTTGCATTCCTACGATTGCATATTTACTTGCAACATATGCAGTAAATTTTGGTGGAGCGTTTGGATAGGCCTCGCTTCCAGTAATTATAAATCTTGCTTTATTCTTGTTATCATCTTTTTTCATATATGGATAAGCTGCTTTAAATGTAAAAAACACCCCTAATATATTAACATTTAAAATTTGGGAGAACTTCTCATTATCAAACTCATGTGTTGCCCACATTCGTGAATAACCGGCATTTGCAATAATTCCATTTAAAGGACCAAGCTCTTCATAAAATGATTTAAATGCTTCCTTAATTTCATCATATTTAGTAATATCTGCAGTGTTTACAACTACTTTCGTATCAATTCCATGGGAGATAATTTCTTCTTTAGTTTGAGTTAATTCTTCAAGAGTTCGAGATACTAATCCTATATTTGCTCCTTCTTTAGCACAAGCTATTGCAACAGCTTTACCAATTCCCCTTCCAGAACCAGTAATGATTATATTTTTACCCCTTAATATCATAATAAAATCAAAATTTAGTAGAATATAAGATTTACTTTTAAATGAATAAAAATCCACTTTTAATAAACGTAATGCTGAAGATAAAAGTTAATTTAGAGTATCTTCCTTATTCAATTGATCATGAAAGAATTGTATGAAAAAATTCTGAGTAAACTGAATGAAGCAAGGAAAATAGTATTTATGGGAATTGGAGAGGAGAAATTAACTGACGATGGAGTAGGTCCATATATTATCAGCGAACTATTATCATATTCAAATAATAAAATTATATTTATAAACGCTGGAATAGATCCTATGGCTCGAATCAATGAAATTATTGATTTCTCGCCTACACATTTAATCATACTAGATACATGCACTTTAAATGAACCACCTGGAACCGTTGCACTAATAGAAAGAGAATTGATATGTGATTCTGTTCCAATTTCAACCCATACTATCCCGATTCATATTGTAATTGATTTAATCTTAGAAAGATTACCTGAATTAAACGTATTCATGATTGGATTTGTTCCAGAAAGTCTTGAAGGTTTTAAGGATTTGAAATTATATAAAGGTGATAAAATCAATTTTGATAACTTAGGCGAGAATATTGATCTCCCTTTTTTTGAAATTAATTTAACCAAAAAAATTCAACAAGCAGCTTTACAAGTAATAAAAATTATAAAAAGATTGGTTAATGAACTCAAAACTAAGCCTTATATAGATAAATAGGTTAATATTTATACAATGAAAATAAAATAATTCTCCTTAAATCCTTTTTAATTGATAAATGAATCTCAGCGTAAATTTTTAGTTAAAAATTTAACCAGAGTTTGAAAGAATGGCAATTGTACCGATTTGGGATCCCTCAGAACGATTTTTTTGGGGAATCGCACTAGCAATAGCACTAATGTGTGGAATATTTTTTATATATAAAGCGAGAAAGAGGGAAGTTTTTAATGAAAAAATCATTATGTTTGGATTATCAAGTCTTCCCCTTAGCTTCGCATTAAGTTTAATATTTACTTATTTTCAAGTTTTACAAGTTCAAGGAACGTTTATTAATAATATATTTTATGGTGATTATGATATTACTAAATCCCCTTATGAAATTCTTGGTAGATTAAGTTATATTTCACTGGGAATCGGTTGCTTGTTCTTTGTATTAGCTTTTGACATAATCATAAAGCGCACGAGATATTTTTTAACAATTATTTACGCGATTTTAATAGCAATAGAAATTATCCTTCCCTTAGAAGGATCCCTTTTCAACATTCCCTTTTCAACAATAGCTAGATATGTATTTAATTATCCTATAATACTTGGATTATTAATCTTAGTTCCTCTTGTATTATATCTCTACACAAAATGGTCCCATCTTGAGTTTAAAGCCGTTTCTTCATTTTTATTATTCGGATTTTTATTATTCGTGATTTCATTAAATCTAGCTAAGAAAGTTCATAAAAATCTCAATGTTTACCCATTAGTATTGGGTCCTCTACTTTTAATTTTAGGTTGTTGCATCACTATACTCCCTACAATTATTAATCCGAAAATTATATCTCGAGCTTTAACTTACTGGGTTTTATTTGCAATTTTAACAATTCCTTTTCTTGTAGTTATGCTGTATATTGATATTATCAATGATTTAGCGCTTCAATTTATCGTTGAATTTATTGTAGCATTTGTGTATATATACATAATATTTTTCCTTATAATTAAGAATATAAAGTCTGAAATAATTTCAGAAAGTCGAGAAGCAGAAAAAGGACTAGAATCGCAGGTTTTAGGAGTATTCACCAGACCTCAAAAATTTACTGAGGAAGAGGTAATATTTCACAGGGAACGGAAAATTTGTTTAGTTTGTAAGGGAAAATTATTAAGATCAATATATCTTTGTCCGGAATGTGATGCGCTCTATTGTATAAAATGTTCCGGTGCATTAAGTGCCATGGAAAATGTATGCTGGTCATGCTATACGCCAATTGATCCAGCTAAGCCCGTAAAAATCAAGGAAAAGGAAGAGGAAAAAGATATTGAAATTTCTAGAGACATAAAAAAAAAATTATAATCTATTACCAGATATACAATCTCTCTTCCGCTAGAAAATCCATATAAACAAAAAAATGAAAAGCATTATAATTAGTATCAAACTAATGCATGGCCATGAAAAGAGAGCATTTTTAACATAATTTAATTTAAAATCAACAGCCTCATAGGGACACAATTCTACACAACAATAGCAAGTTATACATTTTTTTTTAATCCATTTTGGGATATTCCCTTTTTTCATCTCATGAGGAGGTATAATTGCATCTCCAGGGCAGCTGCTCCAACATGTTGAACATAATTTACATTTCTCTCGATTAAATTTAACACTAGCCTTAAAAATAGTTTTACCCACGTAATCTGCTAGCCATTTTGGCAGTGGCATTGAAATTGGACGCTTTTTAGGACGCTTGAAATCCCTCCTAACATTTTCAACTTTTTCCCCAAAAAATTCTATATTTTCTAAATTAGTAGTTCCTAATCCTTTTTTCTCTGCTTTAGCCAAATATATGATTTCATCTGGGTCAAAACCAATAATTTTACATACAGCTGTATCTAAAGCAATTCCGTCAAAACCGGCCAAAATTAAACCTAACTTCACAACCTCTCCTTGAGACGGGCCCTTCCCTTCTTGACACAAATATCCATCTATTATAGTTAATTGAGGGTTCGAAACAGAATAAATATCTGCTAATGCGGAACTAAACCTTTCTAGAGTGGGAAATTGAGCATGAGTTTTTGCCTTATTACCTAATAGCATAGTACCAAACATATTCTTAATGCAACAGGTAAGGAGACACTGCGAATGCGTCTTAATTTTTGGAATATTTATGATAAGATCTGCGGTTTTTAGCAAATGAGAACTAGTAAATTCTTTCAATTCAAGAGGTTCTGGTACCTCATAATGTTCTCTCTCAGTTTTTTCAAAAGGTATACATTCTACTCCTTCATCTTCACAGATAGCTTTAATTCCGCTTTCCTTCATAGCGGTTTCAGTAATTCCTGGTTTTTGACCTCCTGCAGAGTCACAAACATAAATTTTTGAAGGATTAAACTGCTTTACCCATTGAATTACTGAACGGACTACTTCTGGATTTGTATTTACGGCTCTTTCAGCTGGTTTTCCCATTAATAAGTTTGGTTTTAGTACAACCGTCATACCCTCTTTATTCATTAGCTTTTGAGCCCCAATCAATTCAAAAGCTGAAAAAACAGCAGTTTTTATATCTTTACTTTTTATTTTTTCTATTGCTATCTGAGATTTTTTGCTCATAATAAGGT
>JBATUM010000317.1:0-5803 GCA_049671145.1 Promethearchaeia archaeon | reverse complement strand
CAATTTCCTTATAATCAGGTAATTTTATATCAAGTTTAAAGGATTTTATTTTCTCGACCACAAAATTATAATACTCACAAAATCTCGTATAAGGATCATCATTTAATTCACTATGCAGTTTAATATTATCTGTTGCTATTTTAGTGTCTTTTTCTTGCCAATAAAATTGATTAGGATTTATTCCAGGGCGATTTATCCCCATCAACGAGGATGTTATACGTCTTTCTATCCAATTAAAGGTACTTTCTTTCTGCTTTTCACGGATTTCTCGTTTTTTAATTTCCTTTTCCCTTTCTTCAATCTCAATAACTTTCTTAACTTTAGATTTACGTTTTTCCTCGAATACTTCTAATCTTTTTATTAAATCAAAAGCAATACAATAAGAGATAGGGGAAATTAAATCCGCTTGTAATTTCAATGGCTTAATACTTTCGTATATTAAGCTTGGATTTTCCCTTAATTTGATTATGCATTCTTGAAGAGGTTTATCTGTTAACCTAGATAAAATGAAACCATTCACTAGGAAAACTTGATTATTCGCATTAAATACAATAACTAATTCTTTTTGTCTTCTAATTATTCGTTTAATAATTAATTCTTCTAATTTAATATTTATCCAATCTTCATATTCTAAAGTTCCATCCATTTTTTTTAAGGCTTGTAATAATAATCCCTTATCATTATTAATTTTATTATATGATTCAATTATCCTACTTAATTGTCTAAGGATTTTTGATAATATATAATAAAAAATATCTCTTATCAAATTATCAATAACCTCTTCAAAACTTAATAGCGTAATAATTTGATTATAATTATTCATCCCCAGTTCTTTAAGAAAGACTTTATCAATAAATTGCTTCTTTCTTACAAACTCTCTGAGTTCATTAATTGATGCCCCCGTTTTCTTTTCCAATAACTCCCATAATTTTTTTAGCTGTAAGTCATCTCTATACATAAATTTAGAAAGATTAAATTCAGATATATTATCATAACTTTCTAATATTTTTTCTATATAAGGAAAATTAAGTCCTACAATCTCTTTTTTCGCTAGATTAACTAAATTTTTATTTTTATCATTTAAGGCTAAAAAATCCTGTTTTTTAATATTAAACTTGATCATATTTTTCTTTATTTCCGAAATTAAATCATCATCAACATTAATTAAATGCATGATATCATAAATTCCACGTTTATTTAACTGGTATATAATTTCATCAAAAGAATATTCATAAAGGCTTTGTATTAAATAGATAAAGTCATTTGGGTTAGTTTTAAGTTGTTTAATTATCATTTTTTTTAAAAAATTTAAAGTGCTATTCTCAAAATCTTCATAGATTATCCTCTCTTGTAGAGCTTTATATATAATATTTATTAATTCCCTTTTTATTGAATTACCTTTTAAGAATGCTCTCAAACCCGGGACTGAAACGGGATATTTATTAAATTCATAATCCAAAATCCTCTTTTTAATCATTCTAACTGGCATAGCTTCAACTTGGAGCTCTTTATAAGATTTAAATTCGTAATCCCTGTGAATAACTTTTATCAATCGATCGAGTGTTGATAATTCGATGAATTTATCTTCCTTTTCTTTCTTATCTAATTTTTTTTCAATATCAACTGACAGATCTTTAAATGCTGATTCTTCTTCTAGGATTTCTCTCTTTATATGATTATTTAAACCAATTAAGTCTCCTAATAAATCATAGAAGTAAAAAGGAGGATATTTTCTTATTATTTCCAATAATTCAAACTCAATCTTTTGATCAATTTCCTTTAGTTTTTCATTTTTTTGATAATCATTAAAAAAAGATTCTCTTTCTTCAATTAAGAAAGATAAGAACAGATTTTCTAGATCTATAATTTTATAGAGTAGATCAATCTCTAGATTGAAAGAATTTTTTAGTAACAATTCAATTTCGCTCATCAGAGTCTTTTTTTCGTTAATTTCTAAATCCCTTACAACTTTATCAGAAAAATGCTCAGATTCAAAATCTTGTGGAAATCTAATTCCAAAATTATGATACAAATGAACTGATGCTGTAGCAACTAACATTATACTAAGATTTGGAGAAGCCCCAGCCAGTTCAAAAATTTTTTGCCTGTCTGCAGGTCTTTTAAAGTGTGAGAGAATTAAATCAATAGTTTGGAAGTATCTATAGGTACTTTCTATAGCAGTTGTTTTTCTTTTAATACCACTTATCATAACTCTTTAATCCACTCCCTATAAACTTCTTTAAAATTATCTGAAATTTCAAACTTTGACTTAGTATGCCAATATTTAAAATTAACAACGTGAAACAAAGTACTTTTAAAAAGCTCTCTTTCTTCATCTGTTAAGTTATGCTTTAAAATTAAGCTTTTAGGTCTAGGGATTAGTTTTGAGAAATATTTCACTTCATTTTCCTTAATATATTTATATAATGTATCCTCTTCTGAAATATTTAAAAGTGTAATTGGTGGTACTTCGCTTTGATTTAATTTTAACAAATTGACTTCGGTTTCAATTTTTTTTTGAACATACTTCGGAAATTCAAGTTTAATATCAATACAAAATTCAAATTTTTTATAAAAATCTAATAGAATATTTTTCTCTGACTCATCTAATACCTTAGCAATATATGTATCTAAAAATACTAAAAATTGTTTTTCATTTTGCTCAAAAGTTTCGCGTTTTTCAATATATTCAACAAAATCTGTATATGTCTCATTTAAACGCCAATCTCTTTTTTCTTCTATCTTAAAAAATCTTTTTGCATAATCTTTTATCCATTCTAAGACATAGGATTTCCAAATTAAATCTATTCCCCCCATTCGTTTTTCCAGAAATCGATAGAATTTATTTGCGAATGTAACTGGATCTGCGATTTCAATATCATTTTCTTCCTTTAAAAAGCGATTAATTGTTGAATACCTTAATATATAATTTACTAAAAATCTTAATTCGCTTGAAAATTTCTCAAAATTATTTAAATGCTTTTTAATTAAACCAGAATTATTTTCCATTTGTACTTCTGCAAAGGCTACTAAATCACTAATACTTAATTTTACTTCTTTTATAAAAGAGGAAAGCGCTTCAATTACAATTTTTTTAAATTCTTTTATAATTAAATTCAAATCAAAATGATGATCTTTTATCAGAGTAATTGAATTAAATTTAATTTTATTAAGGAGAACACTTTCAAATTTAGAAATTAAATTTTGACCTAAAGCTTTCGCTGGTTTTTGTTCTTTATCAAATTTTTCATTTAGATTTCTAATGAGAATATCTACTAAGAAAATTAATTCTCTGCGATAAAGAAAACGAGGTAAATTTTTCCTCATTAAGCTAAAGTTATTTTTAAAAATTTCAGCAAAGTAATTTACTGCTGAATTTAATTCTATAGCAATTAAATCTTCATCTTTTCTAATTGATTGATTTATTGAGAAACTTGCTAATTCAAATAAATCTCTATAATTACAATTATCTTGATCATATTTCTTCTCTATGAATTTACCATACTTTTTTAAAAGTTGAGTTATATCACCCTTTTCTCCAGAAACAAGAAATTTATTGGATACATCTAGAAATTGATTTAACTTCTTTTCCATTCGATTAAAAAAATCGTCAAAGTAAGAGCCTATCCATTCAATAGAGCAATTTTCTTGATATGCTCCAAGTTCTTCTCTAATTTTTTTAATTAAGTCTAATAAAATTCTATCTTGAGATTCATCGATCGTACCAGTGTTAGCTAATTTCATAAGATTTTTACCCAGTATTAACGTATTTTCAACCAAAATATTGGCACTAGGTTCGGAAATTAAGTATTTTAGGTGTTCAATGGCCATTTGACCATCAAATGGAGTCTGAAACTTTTCATATTCGGGATTATAAAAGTTAAGCTCAAAAGGAGTTTTATTCCAAAAAATTTCTACGTCATTTTTTATAGAACCATATGTTTTTAACATTTCTTCATCAGTAGGGAGGGAGATAGTTATTCCAATCAGTTTTTTGTTCCATTTATCTTCAATTAATTCACCATATAGTTTTTTACTAAAACGTTCAGCAAAATTTTTCAATAATTTACTCTTCCCTTCCCTGTCTAATTCGGGGTGATCTGTAAATTCCTCTACTTCGAAAAATAATTTACTAATATCATCAATGGATTCCTTGGATTTATGAGTGTCTAAATAACCTGTATCCGGTTTTAAGGCAAGAAGTAAACTTTCACAATCTTTGTAATTTCCCGGAATCAATAACATAGATTTTGGATAAATATTGATTCTAGCATCCTTCTCATCAAAATTAAATAATTCAAACTCAGCGTAGAATAATTCAGAACCCGTATAATCTCTTAGTATTGCATTGTACATCCTCAAAAATCTTATAACTTCTTGTGATAATTCATTTACTCTTACACTTGTTAACTTACCTGGACCCAAAACATTTCCTACAATGATATCTTTTGGACTAGAATATCCAAATATCAATGAAAATTGATAATTAATAGATTCTCTTGTTGTTATCATAATTTAAAAATAAAAAAAAATTAATTTTACAAAAATACTAGTTAAATAATTTAAAAAATTTATAGTTGAATTTGTATTAAAATTTAAGCTGATCATAAAAAGATTTACATATTAAATTGGTATTTAATTATAACAAACTTTAGCTTACTATGACAGGTTTAAACTTCGTATGTTGCGACAACAAGTGAGATTTTCGAAGGGATCTTGAAAATATATAAACTAACACCTATTTCATAATATAGCATAATTTTCCCATAATCTTTCCCTTATATTATGCGATATTAAATAATCCTTAATATCGGTCAATAATATCTTTGGATCAAACTCCCAAGCGGCATATTCGTTAAATGATAAGCATTTTAGATTCTCAATATTTAATACTGATTTCAATAAAAGGCCATAAGTAGCAACCTGAGGTAATGAAAACATAAAATTTCCTTCAGGTTTATAATCAATCACTTTAACTGTATTATGTTGAATTTGAATCAGATCAATATGCCCAGTAATATATTTTTTACCAACCCGCTTCCAAATAGGGATTTCAATAGCAACTGAATTCTTATCTTTAATTAAAATATATTTTAAAACAGGGCCATGACCTGGTTTTTGCCCAATTCCGTCATTCTTAAAATTTGCATGAACTTTCCGAGCATATCGAGGTAAATCTGAATTTGAATCAAAACACTCAATTAATCCCTCCCGGATTAGCTTTTTGCTAAAACTTTTAAGAAATATCGACTTTATCCCAGTGATCTTGAATCTAGACACTCGAGGTAATGATTTTAAGTTAAATAAATTATTTGGAATCTTACCTTGATAAATTCGATTAAAAAATTTCCCTAAAAGTACAAACTCAGAACGATAAGGATTTAATTGGTTAACTTTTTGCTTATGATGTTCAATATTCCAATTAAAAACATATGGAATTTGTTGATGAACAAAAACTCTATTTCTAATTGATTGTCGATATAAACTCATCAAGTCAATATTTATGTTTTACATTTAAAAAAACATTTATATTAATGATTTATTAATTTGTAGAGTTGTTCTTAAATTTTTTTATTCCTAGAATTAAGGGAATTCAAATCTAAAAAGTTTTATTTAAAATTATCTGAGTAAAAAATTGAAACGGACCCGGCAGGATTCGAACCTGCGACTTTCGGATTAGAAGTCCGACGCCCTATCCATACTAGGCAAGCTAGGCTGGCTAGCTGGCTGGCTAGGCTATAGGTCCTTGCTTTATAAAATAAAGATTTTATATTTTATAAAATATCCTTTATGATGTTTAAAG
>JBATUM010000316.1:0-2203 GCA_049671145.1 Promethearchaeia archaeon | reverse complement strand
CGATAGCAGTGTAATGATGAAAATAATTTGCACACGTTATAGTGGAAACACTATTGAGAATTTGAAAAGATGTCGAGAAATCGGATATTCAGATTTTATTAAAGAAGCTCAAGAGAAGGTCAAAAATGGATGGAGAACATGGCAGACAGTTAGTAGAGAAATGCTTTTCACTGAAGCAACAAAAAAATAAATTAATTTTATTTTCTTTTTTTGAGATATTATTTATTATAAAAAAAAAGCTTCAAATACATTTCTGCAGAATCTATAGTCTATATTATTTTGTATTTTTCATAAGAAGAAGTCTTTTATAATTACTTCCTTTTTTCTTTAATATGGCAGAGCTAAAGACCAAACCGAATGATCAAAACGTTGAGGAGTTTTTAAAAAAAGTTGAAAATCCAAGGAAGCGTAATGATAGTTTTGAGATTCTAAATTTAATGCGGGAAGTCACTCAGGAAGAACCCATTATGTGGGGAGACAGTATTGTGGGCTTCGGGAATTACCATTATAAATATGCCAGCGGACGCGAAGGAGATTGGTTCCAGATCGGATTTTCACCTAGAAAACAGAGCCTTACAATTTATATTGTACCTGAAATTGAAAGGTATGAGGAGATACTTAATAGATTAGGAAAATTTAGGACTGGTAAATCCTGTTTATATATCAACAAATTACAGGATATAAATATCTTAACCCTGAAAGAGCTAATGGAGAAATCTGTTAAATATCTTAGAGAGCACTATATTGATACATAGAATTCAGTTTTACTCATCAAATAACAACAGATTTATAACCACCAGCTATGGTTAAATCAATTAGAACTATCCTGACAGAAAAAATAAATATACCGTTGGAAAAAGTAAAAATAGAGAACTTTGTTGGATACTGAATTGCCGGAATCAGTTTTATGAAATTAATATTATTTTATATAATCATTCATATCTTACTTGTTAAGAAATTCAATATATAACATTAAAAATAGCATAAGAAAGATTTGAAAAAAGAACATGAATGAAAAACAATTTAAAGAATTTGTAAAATATGCCATCTCTAGACTTGATGGCGCTTGGTTTCGCATGGTGGAACAAAAATTTGGGATTACTGTGGCATATGAGATAGATACTGACGTAATGGAAGATTTCTTTATGAGAGTGGCAAGATACTTAAAGAAAGTGCTTGGTCTTGAAGATTATAACCCTGAAACATATACTGAGGCATATACTAAAGTTAATGAAGTATTAGGAAATTTATTTAATGAAAAAGCAGAGCATGAGTTTATTGGTAGTAAAATTATTTCAAGAACAACTTACTGTGGCGCCTGGGAAGAGATACAAAAAGCAGGTTTTACAGATTACGCAAAAGCCGGGCAAATGTGTACTAAGGCTCATATTAGTGCACATCGAGGATTAATGAAAGGGTTATTCCCAAATAAAACATTTAAATTCAATCTTACCAAAAGAATTCCTGCAGGAGATGATTGCTGCGAAATAGAGATAGAAGTAGAATAGAACTTTTGTAAGAAAACACTTTTATTTGTAAATAGATAATTATCTTGTAATAACAGTAAATTGTTAAAAATGAGCAAAGATCAGAAAAACAAAGTGCATCCCATCGTCGAGAGGGCGCTGGAAATGGCTTATAAAGGTGTGGAGCCTGTAGAATTCGATGATTATGCAGTTGAGCAACTGCAAGACTTGCTTAGGGAGCGCTTTGGAAAACCAGATCTACTAAAAGCAGTCGTAGATCTAATTAATTTAGCTGGAGTACTTGAACAACAAGGTTGCCATTCAGCATCAATGAAACTTATGATTGTTGTGAGTATTGCTGCGGATGCTCTAAAAGATATGAATAAATAGGTAAAAAGTTTAATTATCATAAAAATTGTGTCCATTCCTCAATAGTTAACTTAATTGTTTCAACTTCTATTTCATTCTCAGCTTCTTTTAGCTTTTTCTTACTTTCTTTTATTTTATTTTTTATGAAATCATTTACATTACTGATATCTATCTCTTTTTCTTTCAACAATTCAAGAAGTTGATTACAAATAGAATCTCTTATTAAGTATAAATCATACATCTCTTTCGATAAATTTGCAATTAGAGAAGGATGATACATATTTTTTATTTTAAATATTTTCTCTCCAATGGCTTGAAGAGACAGCATTTTATTAATATCATTCAAGCTCATTATAACACCTTTTAGT
>JBATUM010000315.1:0-2891 GCA_049671145.1 Promethearchaeia archaeon | reverse complement strand
TCTTAAAGCTGTAAATCTCAATAAAATATATTTATAATTTTCCCAAAAATAGAAATGCCATCTCTCTTAGAAAAAGTTAGAGTACTAGGAGCAGCTGGAAAATATGATATATGTGCATCAAGTGGGTGTGCGTCAAATTCAAGAGTTTCAAGTAAAGATTTAAAGAAGATTCACAATAAAAGGGAGGAAAAGAATTCTTATTTTGGTTCTACTCTTTCAAGTGGTATATGTCACAGTTTCACCCCAGATGGGAAGTGTGTATCTCTTTTTAAAGTCTTATTTTCTAATGCTTGTATATTTAATTGTAAATATTGCTTTAATAAGGTTAATAGGAGGAAGATGAGCCTTACTCCAGAGGAGTATGCCAGAGCCTTTATGCATCTATATTTAGGAAATTATGTTGAGGGCATGTTTCTTTCATCCGGAATAACCAAAAATGCAGATATAACCATGGAAAAAATGCTGCAAGCTGTTATTCTTTTAAGAGAAAAACATAATTTTCGAGGTTATATTCATTTTAAATGCCTTCCTGGAGCATCAAGGGATATAATTCAGAGAGCTGCTCAGTATGTTGATAGAATGAGTATAAACCTTGAATCTCCTACAGAAAATCATCTATCAGAGATTGCAGATCAAAAGAATTTAAAAACTGACATATTACGTAGACAAGAATGGATTCGAGATATGTCAGAAAAAAACTTTAGTAATTGGGAAAAGATTGATAGAATTCAATCATTTGATACAGGGTTGCATAATAAAATACCAAATCAAACCTGCGAAGTGAAATATAATCACGCAAAACAATTACCTGCTGGACAAACTACACAATTTGTTGTTGGCGCTGCAGATGAAACAGATTGGGACATTCTTAATAGGCTTAATTGGGAATATAAGTCCATTAAACTGCGTAGAGGTTATTTTTCAGCATTTTATCCCATAATTGGAACTCCTTTAGAAAAAAAAACAGCCACTCCTTTGTTAAGGGAGCACCGTCTTTACCAAACAGATTGGTTGATGAGAATTTATAAGATTCCTTTGAAAGAAATCAAAGATATATTAACTGATGATCTTTATTTACCACGAACGGATCCCAAAATAAAGTTAGCAAAAAATTATTTTGATGGAATAAAACCTAATGATATTAATAATTTACCATATTCAGAGCTACTTAGAATCCCAGGGATTGGTTTAACATCTGCAAGAAGAATCATGAAATTAAGAAATGAGGGAATTAAAATAACTAAGAAAATTCAACTAAAAAATATAGGGGTCGTACTTAAAAGAGCAGAACCATATATCAAATTTGGAAGTAACTACCAGTCAACTCTTGAAGCTTTTGTCGAATAATTGATTGAATTAAAAAAATAATCAGGTAAATTGAAAAATGTTTAGTATGAATAGAACTAAGATTATTAGCCTATTGAAAAGACACAAAAATTTTCTGAATAAACCACTTAGAGAGAGAGAGAAAATAATTCGGGAAATAATGAGAGAATCTAAGGCAGTAATTGAAACTAAATTGACAACACCAGCTCGGAATTATTATGATATGGCTCGTGCTGTTTCCAACGAAATACACTATAATAAGATGTTTACCCGGCTAAGAATTGAAGAAAACATGATCCTTACAGGGTATATTCAACCAGTACACTCAGTAGAAGATTTAATTTTAGAATTCTTCTATAAAAGATTTCCTAAATACACAATTATTTTATTTTCAGGCAAAAAAAATAAAACTTACATGATTTCACCAAAACAAATAAGTATTGATCTAAAGAGATTAACGATATTAAAGTATACTATTAAAAAGGATTACCTTATAGGGAGCACTAGTCTGAAACCAAAAAAAGTGATTTCAATAATTTCCCGCATATTAGCGAAATATAATAGCATTAATCCCATCTTAGATCATAAGCTTGATTCCAAAGAATTGTTTAAGTCTTTTTATGAATCCCAATTCATCAAATCAAGAGAAAATCTAAGACTTTTTAATCAAAACATGCCAAGAAAATATCAAAAAAAGAAAGACATGAAAATAGAACGCTCTTTTCGTACCAAAACAATAGACAAATTTATTAAGAAATTTTGAGAAATCTTTTCGTTATTCGTTTAACACGTCATCAAGCTTTTTTTGAATATAACGATGTTGTTTCCCAAATATTAATTTCTTATTTTTTTCAATAAACTTCCAACTAAATCCCTTTATTTTACTCAAAGAACCTTGAATTCCTTTAGGGTTACCTGTTCTTGTATAAGTTATCTCGGTATGCTTAATTGCTTTAAATACCTTATGAGGAGTCTTATATTTTTCAATTAGCGATTTTGCTTTTTTAGGACCGATATCTACAAGCCCCTCGATAATAAAAGTTCTTCTTTCCTCAATGCTCATTCCTTTTGGTGCTTTTCTTGCTAATATTATACCCCCGTCTTTAATTTGTTCTCTATAAGCTACACGCTCGACGACAATAGCAGTGTCTTCTATATTCCTCGTAGGAATTACAGCAATTCCTAGTTTATATGATATAAACGCAAGAGCACCATAAATTGAGGAAATCTTCATTCCAACATTTTCAAAAACATTATCATTTAAGCCCTCCAGAATTAAAATTGGTGTATTATAAGTTTCCTGTAATCTCATTATCTGCTCAAATAGACGATTATCCATAATTGAAGACACAAAATCAAAACCTTCTTTTCTTTCTATAGCCACTTCATCAGAAACGACAACATCAGCAATATCTAACTGCTTATTTTCATAAGTAATTCGATCTTTCTTATTATCCAATATTTTACTTAGTTTTTGTTCTCTAGTATCTACAATAATGTGAGGTATTTTATTTTGCTCCATATTAATTCCTTTTTAATTTATTACTAAAATATTGGTATTTAAA
>JBATUM010000314.1:0-3325 GCA_049671145.1 Promethearchaeia archaeon | reverse complement strand
CTCCAATCAAACTTAAAGAAAAATTAAAAGAATTACCGAAATTAACGGAAGTTTCTGAAATTAAGAAGCCACCAATAGATATTATATCATTCGCTGAAAAAGAAAAAGAAATTGAAGTCGAAGCAGAGAACGATATCCTTAAAACTAAACCATTAGTTCCTTTAAGATCAATTGAAATTTCTTCTACCCAAATAAGAGAAGCGGTTCAAAATTTTGTTGAAAAAAAGTCTAAAACAAATAAACAAGTAAATTCAGCTACAACTATTAAAGCAATAAGGAAAGTATTCAATATTGAAGAAGGAGATACAAAATGGGATGAAGATATTTGGATGTATGCTATCAACATAAGTAAAAAAATATGTGTTAAGCAAACTCCTAAAACTATTTATTTTAAATAATTTTCGCAATTAGGAATAATAAAATCATTTTTTCACGAAATATATTATTATTTTAAAATTATCATTGAAAGTACTATAACAAAACTTCTTGTTGAAAAAATTTGAATTTCACATTTCAGCCTTTTTTCCAAAGCTCTTGGTTTTCGACAAGAGTTTTAGTTATATTTCCTTTTAAGAATAACTTAAATTACTAGTTTTATAAGTCCTTTCTTACCCTCCAATCCAAAAAAATAATCAAACAATTAGAATCCCTAGATATTATTTCTTCTTAAATTTTATAAAGAAAATCTTTAATTATATTATTATTAACAATTTTGTTTGATTAAATCATAATTCAAAAATATAATACCTCGGTTGATATAATTTATGGAGCCCCAAATCAATTTCGATTTAACTCAAATCCAAAATATTGATGAAACTGTTCAAACTCAAGTTGAAAAATTTCAACGTATAAGAGATTTAGTAAAGAATCTAAAATTTGTACCAATTGACCCTATTGGAACCTACAGTTCAGTTACTTATAAATCTATAGATGGCGGAAAAATGGTGATTTATTTTGATCCATTTGAGCTAGATTATATTGTTATTGCAGATTCTTTTGGAAATGAATTAATGAAATTTCTTGTGCCGAAAGGGCAAGAATTAGATACCATAGATTTCATTTTTATGGATAAATTTTCGATTGTTCAAAAGTTTTTATCCCTTTTAGGATTGAATTCGGTATCTCAAAGCTCTGGAATTTTAAAAAGTTCTAAGATTGCTATGGAAATTGCTGAGATAGCGTCCATTTTTGAACGATTAACAAGACATAAAAATGAACCATTAATTATCATGAAAGATGGTTTATTAAGAACAATTGCGCTAAAGCAAGAACATATTGAAAGATTAATATCTATTCTAAAAGACTATAAAAAAAGAAAACTGGTGGGAGTTGCTAAAGGATCTAGAGTGTTAAATTTAATCTCATCAGCGTTATTTATAGAAAAGAAGATTCCTTATAATAAAACTGGATTCATTGAAATACCTTGGAAGATCGAAAAATTAGCTTATAAATGGACTGGACAATTTATACATTATGCTTTTGGAAAGTTATATATAGCAAAATTATCAAATCGAAGTAATTTACTTGTAACCTTAGAAATTCCATACGATTTTAGAAATGATGTAGAAATATATTCGAGAAATGAAATTCATGAAATAATTGGCCATCTTGTTAAGGATTCTCATGGTTCTTATCCAATTTTGGGGTATCCACAAACCATAATGAGAGCTCATGAAAAAGCTGTCAGAACTGGGTTTACAGCTTCAATTTGGCGAGAAAAAATAATTGACCGGATTTTAAATGAAATAGGGGAAAAAAAACTTAAGCAACTCATAAATGAAGCTAATTTTGTAAGAGAATACGTTAAAAAGGGTATCTTAGGAGGGTTTTAATTTATGAATAATAATAATAATGGAGAGATTATTGGTATATTTTTAGGGCTAGATAGTTCTACTTATGAATATTTAGCAAGTATAATTGCTCCATATCAACCTCAATATGCTCCTGTGATTGGAGGATTTATGCTTATTGATAATATTGATGAATTTATTGTTGCAAGAGTAATGGATTATGTCCCACAAGGAGAAATGGTTTCTTATATGGGATTAAAATGGCTTTCAGACGTAGCATTAACACCAGAAGTAATTGGACAAGACATTAAATCTAAAAAAGTAAGTTATCAAGTAAAGATTAAGCTTCTTGGGCGTTTAAATAAGCAAACTTATGAATTCTTACCAGGACTAAAAAATATTCCTCATATCACGAGTGAAGTAATTCAACCAAATACTGAAATGATAAGATCGATTTGTAACCAAGCACTAAGCGATATGGTTGAGGGGATTAACATCGGACACTATTGGGTTGATAATGAAATTGATATCCATTTTGACTTAGAGCAATTAATTGCAAAAAGAACTTTCATTTTTGCAAGAGCTGGTTATGGGAAGAGTAATTTAATGAAACTGATAGCTTCTAAATGGAAACAAGACTATGGAAGTCTTATTATTTTTGATCCAGAAGGAGAGTATTCAGTTACAGATAAAAAAGGGCGTCCCGGTATAATGGATGAGATTCCCTCAGTGCTGATCACTAATAGACGTAAAATAAAAGATGAATTAAACTATAACGTATACGACAGCCTAAAATTTGATTTACGTGATTTTCATCCCGCTTTTATTATTCCTATTTTAGTAATAGAGTCAAAACATGAACTCATTTTCTTTCAGAAATTAATGGGTTTGAATCAGAATCAATGGAATGAGTTAGTGAAGTATCTCTATGAAAATAAATGGAATGTAGATCACTATGAAATTGCTAAAATTATGAATTTGGGAAGTGATATAACCAGTATACAACCAATCTTGAATAATCTAGTTCCACCGATTCAGAAATTACATGATCCAAATTCTAAGCTTTTAAAAATAGTTGAACAATCAGTCATATATGGATTCCCAGCTATTATTGACATCTCCTTATTGGATTCACGCTCTGCATTACAATTATCATCTACAATTATTAGCTACTTTTTCAATAAAAATCAAACAAGATTCACTGGTGGTCGAGAGGATTTATTTAAAATCACTTTTGTTGTAGAAGAAGCTCAATCAGTTTTAGGATACACATCTAATGTAGGAAAGTTTGTTGAATTAGCTAAAGAAGGCAGAAAGTATCAATTAGGAGGTATCTTCATCACTCAGCAACCAGGAAGCATATCAAAAGAAATTTTAAGCCAAGGTGATAATTTTTTTGTTTTTCACCTTTTAAGCAAGAGTGATCTTAAAGCATTACAAGATACTAATGCCCACTTTTCTAAAGATATTTTGACTCAAATTTTAAATGAGCCCATAAAAGGAAAGGCATATATGTGGACTTCTAACCAGCCTTT
>JBATUM010000313.1:0-4504 GCA_049671145.1 Promethearchaeia archaeon | reverse complement strand
ATATCACAGGGAGAACAATATGAATCAAAACTAATAGTATAATCTTCTAATCCAGTAATTGAATAATTTAAAACCTTAGTCATTTCATTTACTTTTTTAATTTATAATTAAAAAAATGGATTTTTATCTATTAAAACTTAAGGAGTATGGAGACAAAATTTTTTAAAAATATAGTATTAGAGATAATAACCAAAATAACTAGCTTTAAATTAAATAAATAATTATAAAATTAAATTTCGAAATTACGGGAGAGTGGCTTAGCCTGGTATAGCGCACGGCTGATAACCGTGAGGTCGGGGGTTCGAAGCCCCCCTTTCCCATTATACGTTTTTAAATTTTTTCGAGACACTTGCTGTTCTGACATCGTTGAGAAATAGATACATTTAAAATAAAAAAAATTTATTTGCGATTTTTTCAAATTATGGTTTTTTATTATTAATTAAAAAATGAAAATTGTAATAATCTCAGGAACCCCTGGAACGGGAAAAACGACACTATCAAGGGAAATATCAAGAAAAATCAAAGCAAAACTAATCTCCTTAAACGATTTAGTTATTCAAAAAGATCTTTTTGTTAAATTTGATTCTAATAGGGAAACTTTCGTTATTAATGAAGATAAACTTATAGTTAAGGTTCTTAAATTAATTGAAAGTTATGCTTCAGAAAAAAATGATTTTGTATTAATTGAAAGTCATTTTTCAGATATCATTCCAAGTAATTTAATTGATTGTGTGATAGTCTTAAGATGTCATCCAGATGAATTATTAAGGAGATTAAAAAAGAAAGGCTATAATGAAAGAAAAATTATTGAGAATATTCAATCTGAAATTCTTGGAAATTGTGTAAATTACTTTATTAATAAAAATTTAAAAATCCCCATATTAGAAATTGATACTACAAATATAACTACAAAATCTCTCGTAAGAATTATAATTGAGATAATAGCAGAAGAAAAAAATATTGATCAATATTATATAGGAAGAATTGATTGGTTGGAAAATTTATTCCAGCAAAATCGATTGAATGAATTTTTTGATTGATTTCTAAATGTTAAATGTGATAATAATTGGAATTTGAAGTTATTGATGTAGATGCACTTGCCAGAATTGGGCGGATAAATCTAAATAATAAAGATTTTATCACTCCAAATCTTTTACCAGTCATTCATCCTTTTAAAAATATAATATCAACCAAAGAATTAACAAATATGGGCGTAAAGGGGTTATTTACTAACGCTTATATTATCTATCAAAATAAACAATTAAGAAATGAGATTATAGCAAAAGGAGTTCATAAATTTTTTAATTTTACTGGAGTTATAGCGACAGATAGTGGAGCCTTCCAACAATATATGTACAGTAATAATGATATTGAAATTGATGCTGAAGAAATTGAAAATTTCCAGGAACAAATTAAATGTGATTTTCCAGTAATACTTGATGTTCCAGTAGAGCTAACAGATGATTACAAAACTGCTGAATATAAAGTAAATTTGACAATAAAAAGAGCAAAAGATAATATTAAAAGAAGAAAGAACGCGAATAACTCTTGGGTTGGCCCAATACATGGTGGAAAATATCTTGATTTGTTGAAGAAATGCACATTGATGATGAATAAATTAGAATTCAATATATATGCAATTGGAGGATTAGTAAAGGCATTCTTAGATTACAGATTCAGCTTAACTCTTAAGATACTATTAACAGTAAAGAAATACCTTACTCCAAATAAGCCATTACACATGTTTGGGTTAGGATTGCCTCAATTCTTTTCACTTGCTGTGGCTTGTGGATGTGATCTCATGGATTCAGCAGCTTATATTCTATTTGCGAGGGAGAACCGTTATTTTTCATTATCAACAGGTACGAAAAATCTTGAAACGTTAGATGAATTTCCTTGTCATTGTCCTATTTGCATAAATCACACTCCTAAGGAATTAAAATCTTTCGAAAATAATTTGAGAATAAAGTTAATAGCAATGCATAATTTATATACTTCATTTTCAGAGCTAAGTACAATTCGGCAATCAATTAGAGAAGGAAATCTATGGGAACTTGTCGAACAGAGAATAAGAAATCATCCAAATTTAGTAAAAGCTGCAAGATATATAAAGAAGAATAGAACATTTTTCGAAATTTATGAAAAATTATATAAAAAGCATGGGAGATTGTATAGTTCTTCTGAAAGTCTGTATAGGCCAAATATTTATAGATATATAAAAAGATTGTCGAATAATTATAGAGTCCCAAATGAAGCCAAATATCTCATAATATTGCCAGAGCTGGACACTAAAGGAGAATTTTCTTCTAGTATAAAACAATGGTTAAAAGAAATATACAACAATAAAAAGATTCAAAGAGAAAGGATACATATTGCATTCTGTTCCGGTATTTACGGGATCCTTCCATACGAATTATTAGATACATTTCCAATGGGCCAATATGAGTCAATTAAATCAGTAAAGGTAAATGATATGATTTACCAAAATTCTTTAAAATTTTGTTTAAAGTTCTTTAAAAAGCATTCTAAGAGTTATATAAAATGTGCACTTCTTATTCCCGAATCTTATATTAACCAATTTAATGAAATAAGCGGATTCCCAATCTATAACCCCATTAATGGATTAGAAAATATATTGAAACCTATATTTAAATCAAATTTATTAATCTCTCCTAATATTGATTTAATAATTAATTTCCTTTCTAATAATAATTAACCATGCCATTTATAGAAAAAATATATGCTTACGGTCATAATAATATTAGCTGTACTCATAATACAACAATAGAAATAACAAAAGATAATTTTCTTACAAGAAAAGGGACTTGCATCCTTGGAATTAATGCATCTAAAGCATGTTCTGATTTAAAAGATGATTTGAAAAAAAGAATACGTAATGAAGCAAAAATAAAGGTTATTATAAAAGTAGATAATAGTTCAGAATCTTTTTATGGATTTGGATGTAAGGATTTATGCTTATCAAGTCAAAAAGATTTGGTTTTTCGTAAAAGTGAGTATATTTGTGATAGAACAGTATTAATAAAATGTTCAAAATCTTCTAAGGAACTGGATCGTAATATTATTAAGAAGATTAAAATCCCTGGAAAAAGATTTACAATACTCTTTGACGTTATGAGGTTCTCTGAAGCTAATGAAACCTAAAGAAAAAACAAGATATGTGAAAGTGAAAAAGGCAGATGCTCAAAAATTTCTTAATTTTATAAAGAAAAAGGATAATGTTGAAAAAGTAATTGATAGAGGAAAACAAATTTTGTCAGAAAGTGAATTTGTACTTTTCCCGTTAATAAAAAACGAAGAATTAATAGAAAAATTGACTGATAATCATAAGAATAATTTCACATTTGAAATTATTTCTAAAACTAGATATATTTCATCAAAAAATACTATACAATCACTTGAAATTATTTTAAAGGATAAATTACCACAAAATGTATTTGATCTACTCCCCAAATCATATGACATCATCGGCCATATAGCAATTGTTGAATTTGATCGCTTTAATAATTTAAGTTATAAGAAATCTATAAAATACAAGAAAGAATTTGCAAAAGCATTAATCACTTCAACTAATGCAATAAAGGCAGTATATGAAAAAAGAAGTGAAATAAAAGGTAGATTTAGATTAAGAGAATTGAAATTTTTAAGTGGTAAGGATAAAACCGAGACAATTCATAAAGAGAATCATTGTTTATTTAAGCTTGATGTAAAAAAAACCTATTTTACCCCAAGACTTGTTTTTGAGCGTAAAAGACTATCTGCGTATGATTTAATAGAACATGAGTTAATAATTGATATGTTTGCTGGAGTTGGCCCATTTTCAATCCAACTAGCAAAAAATAATGACGTAATAATCTATGCATTTGATATAAATCCATATGCCTATAAATATCTTAAAGAAAATATAGAATTAAATAAGTTAAAAGGATTAATTTTGCCTTTCAACATTGACATTAAGGAACTTTCAAAACCTATGAGTAATATGGGAAATGAATTGAAAAATAAAGCAAACAGAATTATAATGAATTTACCTGAAAAATCTATTGAATATGTTGATATTGCATGTTTCTTGATGAAATTATCAGGTGGTATGCTACATTTTTATCAATTTTCAGAAAAACACAAACCAATAGAAAATACTATAGATAAATTATCTCTCTCTCTAAAGAAATATTATTGGTATATTTATAAAGTTATTAATTCTAAAATAGTTAAAGCATTTTCTCCAAAAACTGACCTTGTTGTTGTAGATGCGTTGATAAAACCAATAGAACAATGATGAATTAATTAATAACTTCTCTCAAATAATCAATTATAAAAAATTATAAAGCGTGGCTCCTAAAAGTAAAATTTTAATTCTTTAAAACCTAATAAATTTTTAAAATATCCGTTTTTTACATATAAAATTTATATTTAATATAAAATAGGACTCGTAGCCTAGCCTGGATAGGGCGTCGGACTTCTAATCCGAAAGTCGCAGGTTCGA
>JBATUM010000312.1:0-2024 GCA_049671145.1 Promethearchaeia archaeon | reverse complement strand
ACTTAAAGGAATCCGAGAGGATATCATCATCTTGCAAATTATGACAGCATGTAAAAATATTGCTAATAAATACGGCTGTTTCTTTTGGATAGGCTCTCAACTTAACAGAAATGTAAACGATGCGAATAATAAGGATTCGTTTGCTGTATTTAGAAGTGCATTCAGTAATTACTATACTGCGTATGTAGAGAAATCTGCATAGGACACAACCTTAACTGCTAGAAACTCCTAAAGCCATATTAACTACAACATAGGGATGAAATATGCCCAAGTGTGAATGTTGCGAAAGCAGAAAAAATAATATGGATGGTGCAAGGTTAAATCCTAAACACCATTGCAATGGACAATTAGCATCTAAGACTCGAATAGAGTAAAGTTCAACGACTAGACCGTAAGGTCGTACCTGCAAGCGTGGGGAAGTGGGTTGCCCTTAACATGTAATGATGAAGGTGAAGAAATAGTCTACTCTCATATGAAAGTATGAGAAGTTCATAAGCACTATAAGGCTTTGAGAACTGGTTGAAAAGTAGCGATTTCAACTGAATTTTTGGTATAGGAGATAAAACAGACATCGCCTTAGCAACATCTAAAACAACTTCCCAAGAAGTAGATAAATTATTTGAGGCACTAGGCAAACTTGATGGATTTAGAAAATTCAAAAGACCTAATTTAGTACATACTGTTATAAAAAATAGAGGTGGATTAAACTCTATTCGTATATGGGTTAATTTTAACTATGGGACATTAGATGAGGAAGTTGTAGCTGTTACAGATTTAGAAAATAATCCTATTACAGTTGACATAATAGAACAAGATGAAGGAGCCATAGAAAACTTCCAGGTATATTTAGATTGGTTAAATAATTAATATGATAAATAGGATTAAAGAAAATTTAACAGATGAAAATATAATCCATCTAATGTACACCTTGGGAGCAGAGCGCCATATTGATAATGAAGAGCATGTTATTTTCCCAACGATTTGTCATGGTGGAGACAGTATGAAATTATATTATTATAAGAACTCCAAGTCACTAAGCTGTTTCACATCATGTGGTTCATTTGACATAATTGAGTTAGTCCAAAAAGTATTAGATGTGGACCTTAAGGAGTCAGTAAACTTCTTAGCAAAATTCTTAGGATTAAAGGATATATACATACCCAAAGGATTTGGCTCTACAAATGTTATAGTTGAAGACTTTGAAGATGAGGATATAGAGATTCCAATAATTCAAAATAAAAATATAATGAATAATTTTCTAGATTACTACTGCTGTGAATGGATTAATGAAGGAATCACAATAGAAACCATGAAAAAATACAATATAAAATATTATCTTCATCAACATAAAATAGTAATCCCTCATTATAATATTAATGGTGAATTAGTAGGGATAAGAGGTAGAGCACTCCTCACAGAAGACGTTGAGAGCGGTAAAAAATATATGCCGTTATTTCTTTATAGAAAGCCTTTAGCTCACTCTCTAAGGCACAATCTATACGGTCTGAATGTCAATCTAGAGGCTATAAAAAAATATAAGACTGTTGTACTTGTAGAGGGCGAAAAAGGAGTTTTACAGACAGATTCATACTACAGTGAGAATAATATTTGTTTGGCCCTGTGTGGTAGCAACCTGAGTAAGTGCCAAGTTAAAATCTTATTAGAGATTGGTGTGGAACGAGTTATTTTTGCTTTGGACAAACAATATCAAGATGAGGGCGAAGAAGAAATTTGGAAAAGAAAATTAAATAAACTTGCTAAACCTTTGTTAGAAAATGGTATTATTGTAGAAAAAATGTGGGACTCCCTACATGGCGGAATATTACCTTATAAAGCATCTCCAACAGATTTAGGAAAAGAAACATTTGAATATCTATTTAATAATAGAATTACAATTGAGGAGGAAAAGAAATGTACTTTATAGTTAAATATCAAACAAAAGAAAGAAATGGACTTGCTTTCGTGGATTATAGAGCTGGTCAGGGAGTGGCTTTAGATTCGGTTATAAACTGTATGACAAATGA
>JBATUM010000311.1:0-26491 GCA_049671145.1 Promethearchaeia archaeon | reverse complement strand
AATATTCGAGAGCAAAATTCGTGGGTACATAGTGATGAGCCCGAAAAAGCAACTAGAAAAGCTATTGATCAAATACATATGGCAATTGAGCATGTTAAGCTTTTAGAGCCATTAGAAGTTCAATATTCGAGGATTACACCTTCTACTTTAATAATTGGAGGCGGGATCGCAGGAATAAAAGCAGCCTTAGTTATTGCAGAAGCAGGTTACAAAGTATACCTAGTGGAGAGAGATTTAACTATAGGTGGTCATATGGCTCTTTTTGATAAAACTTTTCCAACTTTAGACTGTAGTATTTGTATTTTAGGACCTTTAATGAGTGAGGTAAATGATCATCCCAATATTGAGCTATATACTTATTCTGAAATAAAGAATGTGGAAGGGTATATAGGTAATTTTGATGTGGTCATCACCAAAAAGCCTCGGTTCATTGTTGAGGAAAATTGTGTAGGTTGTTTTAATATTTGTAGAGATATTTGCCCAATCGATGTAGAGGATACATTTTTCCCAAGAAAAGCGATTGATATTTCATATCCACAAGCAATTCCGCTCTATCCAAATATCTTGGAAGATTATTGTATCGGATGTAAAGCTTGTGCTCAAGCATGTGATAGAGATGCCATTGATTTTGACCAAAAAGAAGAGGAATTGAAGTTTAAAGTTGGGTCCATTATCGTAGCAACCGGATTTGAAACATTTGACCCTAGCTTACTTGGAGAACTTAATTATGATAAATATGCTGATGTGATTACGACGATGCAAATGGAACGTTTACTTAATAATGATGGTCCTACACGAGGCAGAGTTATTAGGCCATCAAATGGAAAAGTTCCAGGTAAGGTATCATTTGTATTATGTGTTGGATCTCGAAACCAAGTTATTCATCACGATTATTGTAGCCAAGTTTGTTGTAATCTAGCTATAAAGGAAGCAGTTTTACTGAAAAAAGAACACCCAGAGATTAAAGTATCTATCTACTATAATGATATAAGAGCTGTTGGAAAAAATTGTGAAGATTTTTATAATAGAGCTCGTGAAGATTTTGGAATTAGATTTATTAAGAGTAATATATCTGCTATTTTAAAAGGTGATATCTCAGAAGAAGACAAGTTGCTAATACGAGGCGAGGATGTAATTGAAGGAAAGCTATTCGAGAATGAAACCGATTTAGTTGTTTTAGCAGTAGGAATGGAACCTGCAGACGGAACTGATAAAATAAGTAAGATTTTAAACATTTCACAGGATTCATATGGCTTTTTACTTGAGAAACATTTAAAAATTAAACCGTCTGAAACCTCGGTAAATGGAATCTTTTTAGCTGGTGCAATTCAAGGTCCAAAAGATATTCCAAACAGTATAGCACAAGCAGAAAGCGCTGCCGCAAAAGCACTTACCTTAATTTCAAAAGGTAATGTAGAACTGGATCCTCATATTGTCTATTTTAATGTTGATGATTGCGATTTATGTAGGTTATGCGAACAAATTTGTGTTTACAATGCTATAAAAATAGAAGGAAATGAATTAAACCTTACTCAAGCTAATTGTTCAGGTTGTGGTGCATGTGCAGCTATGTGTCATAGTGATGCTCTCTATATTCCAGGATTTAAAAAAAGTCAGATATCTACCCAGATAAGGACGGTTTTAAGTAAAGAAAAAAGTGATTATCCTTTGATATTAGCCTTTTTATGTAATTGGTGTTCCTATATTGGGGCAGATCTCGCTGGAACAAGTAAAATAATATACCCTTCAAATATACGTGTAATTCATGTCATGTGTACTGCTATGTTAGATCCTGCTTTAATTTTTGAAGGTTTCTTTTTGGGTGCTGATGGAGTGTTAATTGCTGGATGCTACGAGCAAGATTGTCATTATGATACTGGTTTTCTTAAAACAAAAACTCGATATAGCAGTATCAAAGAGATGTTGGGTCAAACTGGTATTCATGAAAAACGTGTTAAAATCACAAGTATATCCGCGGGAGAGGGTGAAAAATTTGCTCATGTTATAACATATTTTAAAAAGGAATTAGAAGAATTGGGGCCAATAAAACCTGGAGAATTTACTAAATCTGTAATTAAAGAGGAAAAAGTTAAAGAGAAAGCTAAATTGGACGAGTTATAAATTTTTTAAGTTTAAAATTTGGATATCATCATTCTTTTGAATAAAATTAGCTTTTCAATAATTTATAGTTAATCCTATAAATCTTATTAATTAGTGTTCTTTATAATTACATCAGTTAAAAATAAATATTTACATTATATTAAATTAGTACAAAATGAAGATTCGAGCAATTACAATTGGTCAAAAAATACCTTTCTTAGCTGAGGACAAAGTTTTAGAAAACATATTAGAAAGAAAATTTGAAGCATTTTACTCACTTAACAGTGAATTAACTAAGAAATTTAGCGATGTAAATCTTGAAGTTCAAACTAAGCGTTTATGCTCCCAACCAATTTTATCATATGAACAACAAGTCTATGAAAAAAATTTAAATGAGACATTAACGCGAATTCATGATCAGTTAAGTATAATTGAGAGATTAATAAAAGAATATGAAATTGATTATTTTGCAGCTTGTACGGTTCTCGCTGATATTCAAATCCAAAAATATGGAGTGTATGAAAAGCTCTTCTTAAATGAAGTTCCTCAATTTATTAAACGAAAGGAAAAAATTTTTACTTCAATACAAGTTGCTTCAACCGATCATGGAATAAATTTATCTGCTTTAAGATCTGCTGCTAAAATTATAAAAAATCTCTCTGAACCTGATCCTTTTAACAATTTAAAATTCTGTGTAAGTTCTAATGTTACTCCTGATACTCCTTTCTTTCCTGCGGCATATCATCTGGCTGAAAGGCCCTCATTTGGACTTGCTCTTGAAATGGCAGATGAAGTAGTTACTGTTTTTGAGAATTCCAAAACATTAGAAGAAGCTCAAATGAATCTCAGAAGAAAGTTCAATGAAATTTACAATGATTTGACAGTAATTTGTGAGGAAATAACAAAAAAATATAATATTGAATTTCATGGAATCGATTTTTCTCCAGCACCTTATCCAACCATTGAAAAAAGTATAGGTACAGCTTTTGAAAAACTAGGGTATGAATATTTTGGAGCTCATGGCTCATTAATTGGAATTGCGTTAATTAAAAATGCAATTCCAAGAAAAGAGAAAGTGATTGGTTTTTCTGGATTTATGCCCTCTGTTTTAGAAGACTTTGCTATTTCTCAAAGTCTCTCAGAAAATAAATTGGAGTTAGATACTCTTCTATTATATGCAACTATCTGTGGGACAGGTCTAGACTGTGTACCTTTACCTGGAAGTATTACCCAAAAAGAGTTATTTTATATTTTACTAGATCTCTCTGTTATTTCAGTTAAATTTGGTAAACCTTTAACTGCACGATTAATGCCGATCCCTGGCAGGGAAAGTGGTGATGACGTAGATTTTGATTTTGAATATTTTGCCTCCTCAAAAGTTATGGATATCAGAAGACTGAAGGATACTAAAAAAGAAGATATTTTTTCTCGAAAGGAAAAAAGCTTTCATTTTATTTAAAAAAGATTTTTTTTTAAGAAAAAAAAGTTACATTGGTTATAATATAAATTTTAAAATGAAACTATACTAGATTCCTTAGATACAAAATAACTACTGACTTGTGATTATCTGATAGAATGACTGAAGATAAAATTAAAAAACTAAGGAAAAACAATTTGATATTATTCAATGATGCTTTAGAATATTTAGATGATTTCGATTATTTTAAAACAAATAAATCTATAAAGTCCACTCAAAACCACTCAAATCTTTTACGGGATGAGATGCTTGAGGAATTAAATCATTTAAAAGAACGTATTATTAATAACCCAGATTTAAAGTTAGAATCCTTAAATAAGGAGAAGAAAAAGTTATTTTTTAAGTTTATTGAATATTACTCTATATGTCCAATATGCAAAAAGACTAATCACTATTCTAATTTAAAGGAATTCTACTTTAATGAAAAAATGGACAAAATTAGAGAAATTCTTATTCGCATCATGAACTTTAATAATTCTATGCTTAGTAATTTAGATTTAAATTTTGGAATTCCTTGTTGTAATTGCTATAAAAAATGTTTTGAAGAATTTTAGAATCGAAAAAGCATTTTATTTAAGAAATTCGATAACTTTCCCAGATTGGGTAATACTATAAAATATTTCTTCATTTCTTTCTTCTTTTTCAATACAAAATGCCTTTATTAAAAAAGCTATGTTATAATCAAGAACAGATAAATCATTTATTACTTCATTTTCTGTTAGTATTTCAAATAATTTACTTCTTGAAATATTATTCGATTTGTTTATGATCTTAAGAATTTCTCTTCTGATTGGATGATTAACAGCCTTCAAATAGAGATCATGATAATATCTATTTCCATCAAGAGTTTTACATATCTCTTCTACTGTTTCAGAATTTTTAAAATCATCAGGCACGTGTGATAAAAAATATCAATTAAGAAAAACTTTTAGACTTTAATTCATAAAAATCAATTTAAATTTAAAAAAGTAGGTCAGATGAAATTATTATGAATTTTGACGAAATAAAAACTTTATTGGGTCCCGATGCAGATAATTTATTAAATCATGTATGTACTGGAATTCCAAAAGCACAAATTCATCCTCCCGGACCAGATTTTATTGAACGGGTTGTAGCACATTCTGATAGGAATAACCTAGTACTAAATAATATGGAACGATTGTTTAATCAAAGAGGAAGATTAGCAGGGACAGGTTATCTTTCAATATTACCCGTAGATCAAGGAATTGAACATACAGCGTCAGCTAGTTTTGCTGTTAATCCGTCTTATTTTGATCCTGAAAATATTATCAAATTAGCAATGAATGGAGGTTGTAGTGCTGTTGCTTCTACTCTTGGTGTGTTAGGTTCAGTTGCAAGAAAATATTCCCATAAGATCCCATTTTTAGTGAAGATCAATCATAATGAATTACTTACAAAACCCGCTCTTTCAGATCAAACTCTTTTTGCGAATGTAGAACAAGCTTTTGATATGGGTGCAGCTGCGGTAGGTGCTACAATTTATTTCGGTTCTTTTGAATCTAGACGCCAGATTCAAGAAATAAGTGAATCATTTAGATATGCTCATGAATTAGGACTAGTTTGTGTCCTTTGGTGCTATTTGAGAAATAAGGAAGAATTCATTAAAGATGGAAAAGATTATCATACTGCAAATGATTTAGAAAGCCAAGCTAATTATCTAGGGGTCACAATTGAGGCCGATATTATAAAGCAAAAATTATCTACTATTAACAGAGGATTCCTTGATTTAAATTTTGGGAAAACAGATAAACTTGTTTATGAAAAGTTGGCAACCGATCATCCAATTGAATGGAATCGTTATCAAGTGGCGAATTGTTTTATGGGACGAGCTGGACTTATTAATTCTGGTGGAGAATCTGGAGGAAATGATCTCCAAGATGCTGTTACAGCAGCCGTCATCAATAAACGTTCTGGTGGTATGGGACTTATCCTAGGCAGAAAAGCATTTAAAAAACCAACCCATGAAGGAATTAAAATTTTAAATGCTGTTCAAGATGTGTATTTATGTAAAGATATAACTATCGCATGAAAAAGCCTATTTATATAATTTTTTTCACTTTTTATTTTATATTTTATTAGATTTTCAAATAAACATTGGACTACAATAACTTAATTAAGTGTATAATTCATATATAACATAAGTTCAAAGAAGATAAAGATATTTATTAAGAGTGAGAGAAGAAAAAATGGGTAGAAATTATAATCCTCCACCAGGAGAAAATCCTTATAGAGTAAGAAATGTTCCTACAAATACACCAAAACCCTTGAAACCAAAGGATAACCCTATTGATTTTGAAATTAACCGTATTTGCCCTATATGCGGAAAAGTTATTAAAATTAATCATAATTTTTGTAAATTCTGTGGAGTCGATTTAAGTAGTATTACCCCCTTAGGGAATTCGGATAGAACTTTAATAGAGTTGGCAAAAACAGCATTGACAGATCCAAATGCAGATGTTCGGAGAGATGCTGTTGATACAATTGGAGATTTAGGAGAATCTGAGGTACTTGGCATTTTAACTTATATCCTCTTAAACGACGTTGATGCTTTGGTAAGAAAAGAGGCTGCGGATGAAATAGGAAATAAATATAATCCTATTTCTATTGATATATTGACTAAAGCCCTAAAAGATAGAAGTCCTATTGTTAGAAAAGAGGCAATAGAAGGATTAAAAAAAATTAAAAAGATGAATAAACCTAAAGGACAGCTCGAGAGAAGAGTTGAATATGAAAAAAAGATGGAGCCAGAAACAGAACACAAAATTATTCCTAAAATGGAAGAACCTGAATATGTAGAACCTGAAATAGAAGAACCTGAAGCTGAAGAATCTAAAATAGAAGAACCCGAAGCCGAAGAATCTGAAATAGAAGAACCCGAAGCCGAAGAACCTGAAATAGAAGAACCTGAGGTTGAAGAACCTGAAGAACAGCCTCTTAAGGAAATTGAACCTAAAGATAATGATTTCTATAGCTTATAATTTCACTATAGTTAATTTTTTTTAAAATAAGTTTATTCCTATGACTAGGAATTTTCGGTAATTGCAACCATTGTATGTCTTATTATCTCTTTCCTGTTTATTCCTCTTTGTGTTTAGTTGTTTGATTTAAGTTTTGTTTTGGAGTTTGTTTTTCCTTTAATACTTCAACAGCTTCTACCATCCCTTTTTTATCATCAAAATATACTCTAAATTTATTATCATCTAATACCATAACACCTTTAGGCACTTTTTTAACTTCTTCCCATACAATATCAACCACATTTTTCCCAAATACATCTGTCACTTTTGAGACTGCTCCATAAAGCGTGTGTCCTAAAATTAAGTTTTGTCTCTCATATTTTTCAGGTATTTCTAATTTTAAAATTTTCTCTTTTATTCTTTCTTTTTCCTGTTCTGAGAGTCCAATTGCTCTTTTAACTAAAGAAGGATTTATCATTTTAGAAGATTTAAGGTTTCCTCCCGGAGTACCCATAGTAAAGGAAGAAATGACAACATCATCCCTCAAATCTGTAAATTCTGGCGTCTCTTTAGCAAGACGCTCAGCTTCTTTAATTTTTTCCCTTTCAATATTTCTAATATAATGCATATCTGGTAATCGTTCTTTTACTTCCATAGATTCTAAGCGAAATGCATTAAGAAATTCTTGTAATTCATCCCCTTGGTCAATGGATACTATTTTACATCTATGATAACGTGGATCATTTATAAGTTCTTTCTGCAGTTCTTGGGCAACTTTTGAACTAATAAAACGTTTTCTTACTGGAGATTTGGAGCCTTTCCAAATATATATTCTCCTTAAATCTTCACGAACAATAATAAGTACTTGCTCGGGATTTAAATGATCCTGAAGTTCTTTTTGATTTATTTTAAGTTTCCTACGATCTCCTGTATTCTCTAAATCAAATACAATGAACTCATCGTATACTTCTGCCATAGCTTATTACCAATTTCTAATATTCCGATAATATTTTGATATGATAATATGAAATAGATTACTTTATTAGTATTTTCAATTTACCAAAATATAAAATTACTTAAATAAAAATTTATTCACTCGATTCATTGATGGCAAAATTGTTATTATTTATTATTCAGCTAATAGTTTATCCTTAATGACTTTATAGAAATAATTCCAATTAAATATTTTAAAAGTTATTTATTCTTTTCTTTTACAGAATAAGTTTAAAAAGCATCAATAGGATTAAAAAAAAGTCTAGAGGGGTCTAGGAAATCTACCCCTACGATAAGGTCCTCGCCAAACTGGACCAGGTCTGAAACCTGGGCCCATTCCAGCCGTATCATGCAGAACATTATCTATGGATAATACAAATCCTACTAATATTTTCCTATCAGTCTCGTTATCTAATATTTTCAATGCGTAAGTATCTGCAAAATCAAACATTCCTCCCAGAAATACATCCCGCCACCTATCTGCTTTTTCAATTTCAGCAATTAACTTATTTGTAGCAACTTCGTAGACTTTAAATGACCAACCCATGAAATTCCCGATAGCTTCATACCATCTTGTGCCATCTGGCGATTCCAAATAGAATTTATGCTTGAAAAATGTCAGAATCTTCCTTTTTATCCTTGCAATCATATTTCCTGCTGGATCTTTTAAATCTTGTGCTCCTCGAGCTGAGAGAATTTTGCTATGAATTGTAGCGACAATTGTTCCGTCAACTTCCTGAAGTTCGACTCTCCGTCTAATACTAAAAATAATCCTATTCATCTTTCCAATTATTTTTCCGTTCTCATCCATTATTTCACCGAATCCCATGTCCCACATCCGTTCTTTGATTAAATAATAAGACCGATTTAGATCAAATAGACCCCCTTCTTTTTGTTGCTCAGGTTCAGGTGTAACGGATACTGTTTTTGATTCAGATTCCTTGCTTTTCTTTAATTTACTTCCGCACTCTTCACAATATTCTTGATTTTTATCCTTTATTTTTATACCACAATGATGGCAATACATTATTATCACATAGATTTCTTTTAATTGATCAAGAAAAAGTAAATAAATATAATAAATTTGACTATGAAATATAAATCTTTATTTAGGAATTAAGGAAATTTTATAATAATATTAAGCATTAAATTAGTATTAATGAAATTTTAATTTATAAACCATGTCTACGATACCACGTTTATTAAAGCTAAAAGATTATATTACTCTGATTGGAACCACTTTAGGATTGATTTCCCTTGTTTCCGCTTGTATAGGTACGCGTGATGCAATTTCTTTTGGATTTTTCTTAATTTCTATTTCAATAGGTACAGATTTAATCGATGGTTATATCGCTCGCAAAACAGGGACGGTAAATGAGATGGGAAGAGAACTTGATTCCTTAAGTGATTGCCTAACTTTTGGCATATCACCTGCTATTTTAACATTTCAAGTTTTTTCTAGTAAAACTGGAAATCCTTATGATCTTTTTCTACTAATTGGTTGTATTCTTTTTGCTTTAGGAGCTATGCTAAGGCTAGCACGTTTTAATATAGCTATGGACACTGGATATACAGGGGTTCCCACACCTGCGAGTGCCTTATTAATAATTGCCTATTTTTATGCTAATTATTTTTATACCCTAGCAATGGGAGGAATTGGGATTCCCTTTCTAGAAGTTGCTTATTATGCAACACCATTTTTCATGATTTTAATGGGATGGTTTAATATTACTATTCATATTACTTTTGGGGAGAAGGGAAAATATCTTTATGTAATTTTTATCTTGTTTGCCCCACTTTGCCCAATTTTTGGAATAATTGGTATTTTTAATCCAAATTTTATAGTATCAATAGTCGTAGCTTTATTCTTTATAATATCGTTTTTTAGCTTAGTAGGTTATATTTTCTTAAGATTATTTTTAAATCTTTTTAAGAAGAAGAAAACCTCTTAACTTTTAATGAGATACTAAAGAATTCAAAATTAAATTATAAAATATGGCTTTTCCACTCTTCAATTTTTTCAATTATTTGCCTTACATCGTCTGGGGTTAAGAGTTCTATCTGCTCTTTAAATTGATTTATCGTACGTCGTAATTTATGTAAGGTAACAGAAAAACCCTTATTTTCTAAAATTAGGTCGGCGACTTTATGCAACTCTTCACTAAATTCCTCACCTTTTAAGGTCCCTAATTTTTGGATTAATGTGTTAAATGCATTATTTATCAAAAATCCTGCCTCATCTCCTGCTTTAGGTTGTACTTTTGACATAAAATCTGAATGCTGTTCCTTTTGTTGAGATAAATCTATAAATGTTGTTGAAGGAGGGACTTCTTGCCGTGGTGGTTGAATTGTACTAGTTTTTTTCTCACTAATTTTAGTTTCTAGTTGCTTGGTTTGGTTAGTTGTTAATTTTATTGGTGTTGGAGTAAATTTTTGAACTGGAATTTTAAGATCAGATATGCTAGAGGTTCTACCAAATGATTTTTCTCCCTTTCTCATTGAAGTACTTATACCAATTGATTTTGGAGCTTGATGTAGATCTGAAGTTGCTTTATTCCAGATTGAATCTATAGTAGGGTCCATTAACTGGATAATAGGCTTATAAGTTGTACCAAAACCGATAAAATCATTTAATTTATTTCTTGTTTCAATTGTGATACCTATAACCAAATATTCACTATCTGATTTTAAAATAAAGATATTCTCATTTTTAAGAGTCCTATAATCAAGATTTTTAATTCCTTTTAGTTTTTTAGCACTGGTATTTGTTTGAGCCTCTGAGGAAGCGATTTTTATTTTGAGATTGCTGGATGCAGCCTTAAATTGCTGATCATTTAAATGGTTCTCTAAATTTGGAACAATAAAAATTAATTTTTCTTTAGATCTATTAATTAAATTTAAGATTTCCTCATCAACTTTTAAGATGCTATTAACGACCCAAATATTTTCTATTTTTATTTTCTCTGGTGTTATAAAACTCCTGTAAGTTTCCATAACATTATTTATTGGATTATTTAAAGCTGCAATTGAATCAACAGAATTTTTTATAACATTCTCTAAATTATTAAGAATCGTATCTTGAAACTCTTCTAAATTATTGGATAGAGATTCTTTTTTATTTTTCAGTAAATCAAAAATAGAAGTTAATTTTATTTCAAAGTTATTTAAAGAGTTTAGTAATAACATTTTGAAATCATCTCTGAATTGAAAAATGGATTCTATAATATTCTTCAAAGATTCTATTGTCTTTTTCACTTCCTCTTCTATGAGTTCGTGCAAATTAGTAGTGAATTGTGAAGTCAATCTATCTAAATTTTTTTTGAATGAATCCTCTATAACCTGTTTTATATTTTTCTCATGTTTTTTAAGTTCTAAAGTTCCAATTTTTTCATTAATCTCATCTTTAATACTTGAGATTGTCTTTATTAAATCTCCAAATTGAGTGTGAGTAATTCCTTTTATCGTTTGGTGTAGATCCTTTAATACTGTCTCCATAACTCTAAGATTTTCCATTCCCTGAACAATATCTTCAACTTCCTGCTTTTGGATTATAGTTTCTTCTTGAATATCGTTTCTTGTATCTTTAATTGCATTAAAAATAGTATCTACTTCAATTATACTATTGTCATTAAATATCTTTATTAATGAATTAGCTAATAATTGATGTAATTGATTTTTTATGCTACCTAAGTTACTATTAATATTTTCTAAGTAGTTTATTATTGGATTAAATGGAGGTAATGCCAAATACTGGTTTAAAATTCCTGACGATTGAGGGGTAATTGGAATTAATAATCCTATCGTAGTAAGTTCATTAATTATATTTAAATACTCTTCTTGAGAAAGGGTAGGTACCATTGAGTACAACTCATTTGAGGATAATGGTTTCCTCCCTAAACTATTAAGATAAATTTTAATTGCATATTCCGAAAGTTGGATTTGCTTCAAAAAATCTTCCATATATATGCACTAATTATTTGCTTATTTCTAATAACCTTATTCACCTATATTAATAAGTAATATCAAATTTTACTTTTTAAAATTTTGGAAGATAATAAATATTTAAAAAATAAATTTCTTAAAATAAATTAAAAGGTTCTAGGTTTTTTATTTCATGAAAACTTCTTATGAAGATATTTTTTTTTATTTAGATTTAACAAAGGATTTAATAAAGAAGAAAGAACTAGTTAAAGCAATAAAGTACTATATTTCTGAAAAAAATAAGATTAATCTTAAAGGACATTATGGGTTATTAATTTTCCAAGAAGAAGGAAATCCAATATTTATTATTGATAAAAAAGACTCTAATTTTATAGCAAATGCTATTGAAGAAAATTGGAGGACACGCCCTAAAAAAAAATCATTTTTTGAAAATGGGTTATTCTATATTTTTTCTTATATCGCTGAGACTACGAGAAAAAAGTCAAAGATAAATAGAATAATTATTATCACAGATACACCAAGTGATTTATCAGAGGATTATACTGACGCTTTATTCAATCTCGTGTCAAAAATCAAAATTCTTCCAACTTTTATAGATATTATACGAATTTCTGAAAAGAGCGAAAGATTCTTTAAAGATGATGTAAAGCTAAATGTTTTAACGAGTGATACTAAAGGAGGAATTTTTTATCTTCATGATAGGAAAGATTTTATGACTATTATAAAAAAGCTCGTGAAACCTAAACAATTAATAAGTCTTATTAAAGGTCAAGAGATAAAAATAAAGATTAAAAAAGAAGATTATGATTTTTATTCCCGTTTAGCAAAAAAGTTAAAACCTACCTTGATAGAAGAAACAGGAATAAAATGTTATTTATGTAAAGAAGATATCTGCCCTGTCTGTGCTGATATTTATGATATCCCCCTTATGTGTGAAAATTGCGGGAGTAGGTTTCATAATTGTTGTATTACTAAATATACAATCCAGCATAATATCGGCATTCCTCACATATTTAGATGCCCAAAGTGTGATATTCTTTTAAAAATCAAGCAGGATGATATCGTCCAACTTGAAGATGAAAATATAAAAACTGTTGAAGAATATATTGAGACCGAAGATATTAAAACAATAACAGAAACTCAAGAAGCATTTAATCAGCATAAGAGTCAAAATCAGAGCCTAGAATTTTCAGATACTCTGCAAGTCCACCCAAAAGCAGTAAAAATAGGTGGCTTTTTTGGAAAGGTATACACTGTAAGAAAGGAAGGAGATAAATTAATTTATCAAAGAATTTCTCACAATTCTAATCAAAACAGAAAAAAAAAAAAATAAATTCTTAGAGCCAGAAATAAGATATGAAGATAAAAAAGCAAAAAAAACTACCGTTAGTAAATCTTTAAATAATCAAAACTTAGAGAAGGATGAAGATGAAGGAAATTTTATGATTTGCCCTGAATGTCGTACAAAAATAACCAAAAACGTAGCTGAAATTAACTCTTGCCCTTATTGTGGACATAAATTTTAAATCTAATTTTCTTACTTTAAAGGAGATATATATTATTTTTCGTGAAACTATAGATAATGAAAGATCAATAAAAATAAATAAAAATTCTATTATTAGTTTAAATAAATTCCTATTCATATTTTATTATAAATTTCTTCTTAAGAAAGGTGTTGAGATGTTTAAGAAAGCGGCAGTAAATTCAGAGGAATTCATATTTTATATTGATCTTCTATCAGATTTTCTAAAAAAGAAGACATTAACAAAAGCCATTAATTCATTTATTAAAGGAAAAGATAAATTCAATAGTTTGAGTTCTTATGGTCTTGTTTTATTCCAAGAAAAAGGAGCTCCCATAACTACCTATGATGAAAAAGAAGCAGATTCATTGGTACATATTTTAGATGAATATTGGGAAGGCCGCGAAACTCGAAAGAGTTATTTAGAGAATGGATTATTTGAAATCTTATCCTATGTTTTCAGAAAGATTAGAGCTGCGAGAAAGAATTATAGAGTAATTATAATATCTGATACTCCCAGCTCACTCTCTGAAGAATATCATAATGCATTATATGATTTATTACTTAAAGCTAGGAAATTTGACACATTTATTGATATTATTAGGGTAGGAGATCAAAAATTTTATGTGGATGATGTTAGATTAAAAGTCATTGTTTCAGAAACTCATGGCGGTGTATTTTATTGTAATGATATCAAATTACTTCAAAATATCTTAGGATCTTTAATTCAAAGTAAGACTGAATTTAATGTAATCCAAACAAATGAAACAGAACATATCTTAGAGGAAGATAAAGCATTTTACGAAAGACTAGCCGTAGATTTAATCTCTTTAGATACTGAAGAAGAAGAAAAATGTGACATATGTGAACAAGAATTGTGTCCAATATGTGAAACATATTCTGATGAACTACATAAATGTTTTAATTGCAATGCCAGATATCATTCCTGTTGCGCAGCAGAATACTCCATTGCTAATAATATAGGATTTAAGCATTTGTTTAGATGTGTTCAATGTGATACTCTCTTGAAGTTAGATGAGGAATTTGTAAATTTAATATACCGAGAGAATCATCCAGAAGAATTTGAAGAAATTTCTGAAGACATTGAACTAACTGAAATCACTTCTGAAGAAGAATATTCTGAAGTTAATGAATTTACAGAAAAATTTATTGATGAGGCATATAGTGAAGAGGAAATTGAACCAGAAACAGTCCCTGTTGAAAATGAGGCACCATCATTAAAAAAAGTCCGTATAGGTGGATTTTTTGGGACGGAAATTACGATACCATCAAAAAATAATAGTAAACCAAAAGTAATTGATTCAATTCCCAATCCCATGATATCTGCTTCTGAAAATTCTGGTGATTCAACATTAGCACAAGAAAAAATATCCATTACCTCATTACGGCCTCCAAAGAAAAAAACAATAAACCTCTGTAGAATTTGTGGTACTACCCTTAGAAATGCAATAATTTGCCCTAAATGTGGCTCAAAACTTGATTAATACTTATTTTTAGATATTCAAACTATTACATTAAGTCTTCAAAGATTATATTCTACGTTTCTTTTTATTTAGTGTTTTAATATATTTTCATAAGGAAAAGATTGATATAATTTACGTTGGTTTAAATGTTTATTAAGAATGAACTAGAAATATACCAGAAAAATAGACCAAAATCAAAAGAACTTTGGCAAAGAGCTCTAAAAGTTCTACCAGGAGGGGTTTCACATAGTATTCGGACTTTCGGTTTGGATTTAATAGGTGCTTTCCCTTTATTTATTAATTCAGCTAATGGCCCATACCTAAGGGATATTGATGGTAATGAATATATTGATTGTTGGAATGGTCATTTTGCCATGATTTTGGGACATAATCCTCCAGAAATTCAACAAACATTAAAAGAATATATAGAACATGGATGGCACTTTGGAACTAATACTGAATATCAGGTTGAATTAGCGGAGACTATTATAAATGGGAACTTGGGTATTGAAAAGATGAGATTTTGTGTTAGTGGAACAGAAGCAACTATGTATGCATCAAGATTAGCTCGGGCTTATACAGAAAGACGGTTAATAGCTAAAGCAAAATTAGGTTGGCATGGTGCAAACGATACTTTATATTATAATGTGGGAAGTTTAAAAAGTGATCAAACTTCCCCAGGGCTTCTTGATTCAGAAAAAGCAGGAATACTTACATTTGAAATTAATGACGAAGGAACCTTCAATTTAATTAAAGAAAATAAGAACGATTTAGCAGCCATAATTTTAGAACCTGTATTAGGCGGCGGCGGCGGATTTCCCGTAGATATTGAGTTCTTAAAGAGATTAAGAGAAGAAACAGATAGGTATGGTATTCTACTCATATTTGATGAAGTCATTACGGGTTATCGATTTTCAAACGCTCTAATTCAAAACAGATTAAATATAATGCCGGATTTGACTACTATGGGAAAGATTATAGGAGGTGGAATGCCTATAGGTGCAGTAGGTGGGCGAGAAGATATTATTGAACGTTCTAGCCCACAAGAGGAAAAACAAGTCTTAATAGGAGGTGGGACTTTCTCTGGTTATCCACTTAGTATGATAGCAGGTTTAAAAACCTTAGAAATATTGAAGAAATCTCAAAAAGAATATACTCGAATAAATAGCGAAGGAGAAAAATTACTAAAAAATTTGAATCAATTCTTTAATGAGGAAAAATTACCTCTTATAGCAATAGGATACAAATCAATAATTATGCTTCATGTACTTTCAAAATGGATAGAAAAACCTTCGATCAAAGAAATTATTGAAATTACTGATGAAAAACGCGAAGCTTTACTTCACTTAGCCCTCTTTAATCGTAATGTATCGGGTTTGCATGGACTAGGATCCCTTTCAATGGCGCATAATCATGATCATATTATGCAAATACAAAATGTAGTAAAACAGATCGCACACCCTGTTTCTCAATCTCAATTTGATTAATAAATTGATATTCAATAAGAACTAAAAATGATAGAGAATGTTAAATGAATACCAAGTTTAATGTAATACAAGTCGGTTTAGGACCAATGGGAAGGATTATAGCCAAGCTCTTTCTCGAAAGAAAAAACATTAATCTTAAAGCTGTGATCGATATTGATCCTAAATTTAAAGACATAAATTTATGTAATTTGTTAAATATTGAAGAAGGAAACGATATTATTGTTGAATCCGATTTAAAAGCTGGTTTATCTACGGGAAATGTTGATGTTGTTTTTATTGCCACAACGTCTTCCTTGGAAAAAGTTGCTCCCTTAATTAAATTAGCAGTTAAATCTGGTAGCAATGTGATTTCAATATGTGAAGAACTATCGTATCCATTTCAATACTATTCCAAACTCTCTAAAGAGTTGGATTTGCTTGCAAAATCTAAAAATGTTACAATAGTTGGTACAGGAATAAATCCAGGATATCTTATGGATTTGTTACCTATTGTTATCACGGCTCCTTGCCAAAAAGTAGAATCAATAAAAGTAACCAGAATGATGAATTCTGCTAAGAGAAGAGAATCTTTTCAACGTAAAATAGGAACCGGTTTGAATTTCGAAAAATTTAATGAAAAAATCAGTAAGAAAGAAATCACCGGCCATGTAGGTTTAACCCAATCAATACATATGATTATAGCAGCTCTAGGTATTGACTATGATGTAATAAATGAATTTCCTCCGAAAGCAGTAATAGCAGAAAAAGAATTTACTACAACATATGGAGAAAAAATACCAAAAGGCTACGTACGTGGTTTAGAAAGTAAAGCAATAGCTAAAAAAAATGATAGAGAGATAATTATTTTAAATTTCATAGCTTATGCTGGTGATCATGAAGAATATGACAGTATCGAAATAAAGGGAATCCCAAGTATTAATCAAAAAATAATTGGTGGGATTCATGGCGACTTAGGCACAGCCGCAATGGTAGCAAATTTAATTCCTAAAGTGATTAATGCAAAGCCAGGTCTATTAACTATGAAAGATCTTCCTGTTCCCTGCTATACTGAAAACATATGGAAAAACTAGAATATCTAATCCATAAGAGGTAAATTTTTTTTTCAATGCTATGTTAAAAAAAATTAATCAAAACAAAATATTTTGATCTTTTAAATGCCAGAAAGGGAAGAAAAAGGATTTTCAAGAATTAAAGAACTCGAGAGCACTAATTTAGCTACAGATGAAATCAGAGATGAAGTTATTCAAACGAAAAAAGAAGTAGAAAGGGAGAATGTAAAATTAGCGGAACAATTAAATAGAAAATTCAAAAGTCATAAAATTAAATCTTATGATATCGTTGGTGCTATAGGTGCAGGAAAAACTGCAATCTTAGAGAAAATAACTGAGAAATTAGGTTTAAAGTATCGAATATTAGTTATTTGTGGAGATATCACTACTAGAGTAGATGCCAATCGTATAGAACAGCATAATGCTGAGACTATTCAAATTAATACTGGTCGAGAATGTGCGTTAAACGCATACCATATTCACCAAATTATTAAAAACAAAGAATTAAAAGATTATGATATAATTTTTATCGAAAATGTCGGAAATTTAATATGTCCATCTGAGTTTATCCTTGGAACCGACAAACGGATTGTAATTGTTTCGATTACAGAAGGAGAATGGGTTATTGAAAAACATCCAATGCTTTTTAAAATGTCGGATATTGCCGTCATAAATAAAATTGATCTATTAGAGAGATTAGGTACAAATCTTGGTAAAATGGTTAATGATGCAAAAAAAATTAATCCAAATATAGATGTAATTACTACAAGCGCTAAGAAAGGACTTAATATCGATAAATTAATAGAATTGATGGAAATATAATCTTAATAAAAAATTGGAGATAGATATTGAAGATGGAATCCATGAAAAAAAAAATAATGGAAATTGAAGAAATAATAAATTATCCTGAAAATAATTCAATTGTTGATTTAAAAACATTATTTAATTCACTTTTATCAGAAATCAAAAATAGAATTGAAACTTATATCGGTGATTATCCTACTTTTATTGAACCTGTTTTTTTAGAAGACAACGTTAAAATTGGCGATGATGTCCTCTTAGGCCCAAACGTATTTATAGGAACTAATTCAGAAATCGGAAATTACGTAGAAATTTCAAATTCTATTGTTTTTGAGAATGTAAAGATTGGAGAAAATTTTAAAATCGAAAACTGCATTATTTCAAAAAACACTGTTTTCAACTTTAGTAATTTGAATTTAAAGAATTGTATCCTTAAAGGTATTATTGATTCGAAAAATGACATTAAAAAAATTGATTTTTAAAATTTAGAGTGCTTTTTTTATCTTTTCATAAACCAGATTACAATTAAACATGAATCAATTTTAACCCCCATTTGTCTATTCTCTTTAATTTCTTCTTTAGCACTTATGAATTTAGAGAGAATCTCCGCTCCATGGGAAAACCATGGGAAGAAATTACAGAAATCTTTTTCTATTCTAAGATATTATATCATTTAATTAAAGAATTTTGTGTTTAAGAATATGAATGGTCCTGTTGAGCCTTTTAAAATTAAAATGATAGAACATGTGGGAATGCCAGATGAAAATAGAAGAAAAGAAGCAATTCAAGAAGCAGGTTATAATACATTTTTGTTAAAATCTGAAGATGTTTTCATTGACTTATTAACTGATTCTGGTACTTCTGCAATGTCAGATAATCAATGGGCAGGTATGATGTTGGGAGATGAAGCATATGCTGGTGCACGTAACTTCTATCATTTGGAGAAATCAGTACAAGACGTTTTAGGTTTTAAATATGTTGTACCTACTCATCAAGGACGTGCTGCAGAACATTTAATGTATAGCTATCTGGTACAACCAGAACAACTTGTCCCTCGTAATATGTACTTTACTACTTCAAAAGTTCATGTCGAATTACCTGGAGGGAAGATGGTTGATATCATTATTGATGAGGCGCATGATCCAGAATATGAACACCCGTTTAAAGGAAATGTTGACTTAAAAAAACTACAAACATTTATTGATGAGTATGGCGTTGATAAAATTTCGTTTGTTAATGTAGAAATGGATGTTAATATGGCTGGAGGACAACCTATTTCTATGGAGAATTTAAGAAAATTACGAGAATTTTGCGATGATTATAAGTTAAGAATTATTTTTGATGCAACTCGCTCAAGTGAAAATGCTTATTTCATCCGTGAACGTGAAAAAGGTTATGAAAATACACCAATTATAGAAATTCTCAGAGAAATGATGAGTTATTCGGATGGATGTATTTATTCTAGCAAGAAGGATTGCCTAGTAAATATTGGTGGATTTCTTGCCACAAATGAGAAAGATATTTTCGAACATACCAGAAGCATGGTTGTAGTCTATGAGGGGCTTCATACTTACGGAGGACTCGCTGGCAGAGATCTGGAGGCTATATCACGTGGTCTGAGAGAGGGAGCAGAATATAATTATCTCAAGTATCGCATAAATCAAGTACGATATTTAGGAGAAATGCTCATGGATGCTGGTATACCTATCGTCAAACCCATTGGTGGACATGCTGTCTTTCTTAACGCGCTAAAATTCTTACCCCATCTTACGAGGGAACAATGGCCAGCTCAGACTTTAGCAGCGGTAATATATGAAGATTCAGCAGTAAGAACTATGGAGCGAGGGGCTGTATCTAAGGGAAGAGATAAGGAAACAGGAGAAAATATTTTTCCTCCATTGGAATTAGTACGATTAACTATTCCACGAAGGGTTTACACAAATACGCACATGGAATACACGGCAAAATCTATTATAAGACTTTATGAAAAACGAGACATAATAAAGGGTTTGAAAATGATTTATGAACCTAAATATTTAAGATTTTTTCAAGCTAGGTTTGAGAAAATATAAGATTGATACAATATAAGAATGCCGAATCCTCTTATAAGAGGATTCAAGAAAATTTCTTGATCTGTATCAAGAAATATCCTTTTTTCCGCAATTAAAATTTATAATATAGAAAAAAAAATATTGATTTAATTTTAAGGCTTATTTGTTAAATCATATATACCAGTTCCATATCCACATTTAAAGAAAGCAGCTTCTCTTATCCATCCAGAAAGATAGAAATAATTGCAATAATAAAAGTCTGAAGAAAATAGCGTTGGAGCGCCCCAAAAACCAGTGTCAAAGTATAAGGGAATTAATACTGTTCCATAACCTAGAAAACCTAAATTAAAATTAGTAGCATTAAATGCACTTAGTGAATCTCTATTTATTTCAATTTCAAAAATTCGATGTAATTGTACCCCATTTATTGAAGATTGGAATCCAAACTTAACTGTAGACTCTGATTCATTTAAAGTTGTTAAATATATATTTGTAATTGACCAGACATCAATACGCAAAGTATCATTAATCGTATTTGTTTGTGGTACATAGCATAACAGTTCATGTCCTGGAGCACCAACAAAACTGTTCCAATCAATATCACCATAAAAAGTTGTTTGAGAATTGTCAGTGTCAATCCAGACAGCAAGATATTCGTCAGTCGTATCATTTGTAATATCACTAACAAAATCTACTAAGATATAAAGTGATGATTGAGTTAAATGAACATAAAAAAAGTTAAAACAATCTAGATTATCATCATCAGTTAGCAGATATTCAGTATATTGCCAATCAGAATATTGCCATCCCTCATCTTCATTGAAATATCCATCAATGACAGCATTAAAAGACCCTGCGGTTGGTACTCCCCTTGGAAAGAAATAACCAATAAATCCACCTGCTAAACCTCCTACAAGAAACATCCCTATGATGATTCCAATAAGACCTTTTCTATTGTTTGACATTTCGATCACATTACCTAATTTTATAGTTTGATAAAATTAGTAAGTAACCTGAACTATATAAATATTATATTGAAAAGAGCTAACCTCAATAATAAAGAAAAATTATATAATCATATTAATAGGAAAGAAGAGCGCAATAGAAAGAATTGCTGCTGCGGGAAAAGTTATTAACCATATTAAAACTATTTTCCATAACCCCTTACTTGTTGGTGCTCTTCTAGCCTTAGCTAATCCTACCAAAGAGGCAACCAACATATGTGAACCGGATAATGGGATTCCTAATAAGGTTCCGAAGAACAATATTACTGCGGTAGGAATTTCACTTGCAAAAGCAGTACTCGGATGTAGTTCTGTAATTGTTCCAACATTTTTTATTACTCCTCTTCCTAAAATCACTATTCCACTTGCCAAGCTAAGCCCAGTAATTATTAATAGGATTGTAACATCTATTCCAGCTCCAGCGCCTAACACAATACCAACTGCGTTTGAACTGTCATTACCAGCTCTAGAAAAAGCAGTCCAACAGATAACGCCTAGTAGAATGTAGGAGAAATATCTTTCTGTTTTTTCAAAACTTCTAAAACCTGAGAGTCGATTAATTATTACCTTGTGAATTGCTTTGTATGCGAAGTAAGTAACAATATAGCCAATAACTGGCGATAGTATCCACCAAATTCCCATCTCCAAAATAGTAAGCCAATTTATTCCAAAACCTCCACCTAATAAAATTCCCACTCCAATAATTGAACCAATTGTTGCGTGAGTAGTAGAAATTGGCAAACCTAATGCGGAAGAAACGATTAACCAAATGGCTGTAGAAATTAATATTGTTAAAACAATTGAAGTTGTAACCTCAATAGATAATAGGTTATTCCCTACAGTTTCACTTACGCCCTCTCCTAATACTAATGCACCTAAAATAGCAAAAATAGTGGCAAGTATTAATAACTCTTTCATCCTTAATGTCTTGGATCCATATAAAGTCGCCATTGTTTCATCGTTTGCTCCGATTCCAAAACTTATAATGATTGAAATAACCAAAAAAATAGCAATGATATATATTAGTTCCATATCTTTTCTACCGTCTATAATTTATCTTGTTGGATATTTTATTATTAATCCTCTTAAATAATCTGAAGTTTGTTCGGCCCAAGAAGCAATATCATAAATATATGTCACAAGTTTAGAAGTTAGGTAAATCTTAGTAGGATCATCTTTTTTCTTAAACAGAATATCTAATAATTCAAATTTTACTTTACGAGCTTCTCTTCTATTTGATTCTACGTTAAACGTTACTTTATAGGCTCCATCAAAATCCGTTTCTATTAATGTAGCACAATTTATCAGTTCTTTAACTGTTTTATAACAAGAATCGCATAATGTTATAAACTTTTCCTTAATGTCAGCATAAAGCTTGAATGGATAAACTTGGAGAAACCGAGCAAAAAATTCTGCTTTGTCATTAACTTGATCTAGCTTCATAAGAATATTAAATCTATCTTCCACTAAAAACGGAAGTGCTCTTTTATCTTTAAATAGAACTTGAACATACTTTTCTTTAATACGGTCGCATTTTTTTTCTGATTGGATTACATCCTCAAGATCATTCTTATTTAATTTATCATTAATAAATCGATGAGTTGCATTATGGAGAGCTTCAATACCGGCCAATGTTTCTGTTAAAAATTCTTTATTTATTTCAGTTAATTCATTTTTCTTTTCTTTCAATAATTTCATTTTAATCACATATATATATTTTTAGACTTAATTTAATGGATTAAAAAGATGATGTATTATTCTATTTATTTTTTATTCTTTAAAAGGCTTATACAATAAAAGTAAGGCTTTTTATAAAATCATCATTCATTTGAATTAATTCATTTCGAAGTAAGAAATATGATCTTTTGCCAGCTATTAAAATTAATTTGAAAGATATAATTTTTGATCCTAAAGTCCAGACTTACTGTAATAATCCAGTATTCAGATGTCCAAATTATAGCCATTCATGGGCATGTCCTCCTGAGGCACCCTACATGGAAAAAGAAATATCTCAATTCGATAGATTCTTTTTGATATATTATAAATTCAATCTTAAAACCTATATACAGGAGACTAAATCAAAAAATCCACAAAAAAGCGAAGATTCTATAAGGAAATCATTCTATCGTAAGGAAATTATTCGAAATAATTTAGAAACAGAGATATGGAATTTTTTAGATACATATGAAATTTTTTATGATGATAAATTAATTTTATGGGATGGATATTGTAGAGTTTGTTATAGTGTAAATAAAAAATGCACCTATGATCAAAATAAACCTTGCCGTTATCCAAATAAGTTAAGATATTCAATGGAAGCCGTTGGTATAGATGTTGATAAAACAGTAAAAAATATTAATATTCCAATAGAATGGCCTCCTATTAATTATGCATACAGATTTGGTTTAATTTGTTTCAAATAAGAGGTGAGTCTTTATTTCAAAAGAAAACAAGCGCATCCATATCAAACTAGTAGAAGAGGATGATCGAAAATGGGTTTCCCAAATTATAAAGGAAGAATGGTCATCAACTGGAATAGTTACTCGCGGAAGATCTTATGATATAGAAAAGCTTACCGGTTTTATTGCAGTTTATAAGAACGAAAAAGTGGGGCTTCTAACATATAATATTGAAAATGAAGAATGTGAAATTATAACATTGAATAGTTTAATTGAAAATATCGGAATAGGAACATATCTATTAAGATCCCTAGAGTCATTTATGCAATCAAAAAAGGTTAAACGAATATGGGTAATTACAACTAATGATAATCTCGATGCTCTACGTTTTTATCAAAAGAAGGGATTTCGAATCAAAGCGATATATACTGATGCCATTAAGGAATCAAGAAAATTAAAACCTGAAATCCCAATACTAGGTTTTTATGATATTGAAATTAGAGATGAGATTGAATTAGAAAAAAAATTAAAGAATTAATTATTTAAAATATTTCTTTTTCTAATACGATAGTATCATTTCTATTTGGTCCAATAGAAATCATTGCTATGTCTGTTCTTAATTCTTCTTGAATGGCTTGAATATAAATTTTCATTGTCTCAGGCAGTGCATCATACCCTTTTTTTGCCATCTCTGACCACTCTTCGGAGGAAAGTTCATTCCAACCTTTAAATTCTTTATATATCGGTTTACATTTTTCAATAATCTCATGTTGAATAGGCCAACTCTCAAGAATTTCTCCATTTAATTCATAAACAGTACAGATTTTTATCGGGTTAATACCTTGTAAAGCATCTAATAATGTTATTATAATTCTATCAATTCCATTTATCATTAAGCTATATTTAATGTTAAATAAGTCAAGCCATCCTACCCTTCTTGGCCTTCCTGTAACAGTTCCATATTCATGCCCTTGTTCTCTAATTTTTTCTGCAAGTTCATTATATAATTCCGTAGGAACACTACCTTCTCCTACTCTGGATGTATATGCCTTTATAATACCATATAGTTTTCCAATCTTTTTAGGCGGAATTCCAGTCCCAGCACATATTCCTAAAGCATTAGCATTTGAGGAGGTTCCAAAAGGATACATTCCATGGTCTATACCTAATAAACTGCCTTGAGCACCTTCAAAAACAACTTTCTTACCCGCATCTATTGCTTTATTCAAATAATATGCTGTATCAATTACATAAGATTTTAATTTTTCACCATAACCTTTATATTCTTCATAAACAGAATAAAGATCCATACTCCAGCCTGGCTCATATACGTTAATCAATGTCTTTTTAATTTTAAATAGTCTCTCTAGTTTTACCTTGAGAATTTCAGGATAAATTAAATCAAAAATCCTTATACCCCATCGAGCTGCTTTATCTGAGTATGTAGGACCAATCCCTCTTTTTGTAGTTCCAGCGCTATATTCACCCTTCTTTTTTTCTTCTAAGTCATCTAATATTCGATGAAATGGGAAGATAACATGAGCAGTTGAGCTTAACTTAAGGTTTACTTTTTTATTTAATTTTTTTAAATTTTCGATTTCTTCAAGAAGAACTTTCGGATCAACAACACATCCATTTCCAATTATTACTTCTTTTTCTAATGGAGCACCAGAGGGTATTAATTTGAATTTATATTTAATTCCATTGGCATTAATCGTATGCCCTGCATTATTTCCGCCATTGAATCTTACTACAATATCAGCTTTTTGAGCTAAGAAGTCAACAAACTTTCCTTTTCCTTCGTATAGGGTTACGTGCTCTTTGCATCGTTAATCTCCCCAACTTAGCCCAATAACAGCAATCGTGTTTACTTTATTATTCATATCTCAAATTTAGATTTGTTTAAATTAAATTTAATATCATTTGTGTGTTCCAAAATGGATTATTCATTAAGATTTAAAAAGTTTTTAGTCCTTAGGTTAGCAATACAATAATTTTTAAATAATAATTTACTTGAAATTTATAGAAAAAATGCTTGAGAGAACTATTCTTTTTGATCTATTTCATAATGAAATGTTAGATATTAATGAAAGTGACTTCTCTAACTTTTTAAATCTTCTCAAACGTCTTAACTTGAAGATAAAAAAAAACGAAAATAAAAATCTAACAAATAAATTGTTAGAAAACGTCAATATCTTAGTTATTGGTAATCCAATTGATGATTATTTTTCAAATATAGAAATAAAGGACATTTGTAATTATGTCAGGATTGGAGGTAGTTTATTATTAATTAGTGAATATGGTGCTGATTATCTTCAAAAAACAAATTTGAATGATCTCTCTGGAACAAATTTCGGGATATTTTTTGAAAAAAATCTTGTTAAAGAATTAAATTCTATTGATCAAAATAGTTCGAGTATTGCCCATATACAAAATTTCCAAGAAAATGAAGTTACGAATAATTTAAGAGATGTAGTTATTGGAGGTGCTTGCTCTTTATTTTTAAATAAGAATAGTAAACCATTAATACTATCAAATGAAGAAAATGTATGGTCAGAGATATTTAAGAGTTCAAAGGAGCAATGGGTTAAAGATAAAGAACAGCAACAAATTCTAGCAGCATATACAGAATTTGGTCAAGGAAAAATTATCGCTATTGGTGATATTGACATATTTACTAATGATCTTAACATTGGAATAAATGCAATGGATAATCATCTTTTCCTTCAAAACTGTTTAGATTGGTTATTGAAACCCGTTGAAGAATCTAATGTTTTCTCATTTACACTGAATCAATTAGGAACTATTCAAAATGAAATAAAGGAATTAAATAACGCAATTAACAACATGATAGAAACTATGACAATTCTCGAGAAGAGGATAACTACTCTAGAAGAAGCTTCTAATAAGAATGATTCTGAGCAAAAAAATGTAATAAAATCTGAAGAAAAAGACTATTAAAAATAAAAAATTAACACATAATTTTGGTTTAACACTATTTCATTTAAAATGAAAGTAAATTGGGATATAATATAAATTTTCTTTAATTATACTTCTATAACTATTTCTAATTTAAGATTAAAGTATGGACTGATTTAATTATGGATGAGAAATCTTACGATGAAATTTTCTCTCTTTTCGAAGAAATATCAAATGGATTCAAACGAAAAAATCAATATTTCGATATTCTTTACGATTGTATAT
>JBATUM010000310.1:0-59476 GCA_049671145.1 Promethearchaeia archaeon | reverse complement strand
TGCTTCTATGGACCAAGACTCAATTTTAAAAGATTCTATACTTCACGTGGGTGGATATTTGATAAGAAATGAAATTAGAATAAAATTAAACCTTCCTCTAGATGAGGGTCAAAAATTAGTATACGTTATCAAGTAAATTTTTTACAATAAAGGTTTTATTATAGAATTTTTTTTTGAAAAATAATAAATTTAACTAAATATCAATATCTAATAACTTCAGAACGGATTTTTTTTTATTATCCATAAATATCAAGTTTTTATGTTTTCTTCAGTATTTTTAAATTAGGTGATATAAAATCTCTCATTTTGAATGTTCACACGCTGCTTGTGATATTAACATAGAAGAATTTGAAGAAAGCACCTTTTTTGAGAAAAAGTTTTGGTATTTCATAATACCTTCTGTAATACTATTAGCAATAGCCATTTTTTTGGAATTTGGTTTTGAAGAAGTCTTGATTGGTCAATTGTTAGCAATCTTTTCGATAATTCTATCTAGTTATAGTGTAGTTAAAGAAGCAATTAGAGATGTAATTAACAAAAAAATAACGGCTAGTATTTTAATGATAATTGCAGCTATTGCTTCTTTTTTTATTCTCCATGGTCAAGAAGGCGCAACTGCCATACTACTATATGCTATTGCAGAACATATAGAAGAACTTACCACAGATAAATCTCGAGATGCAATTAAAGAATTACTTGAATTATCTCCTAATGAAGCATTGTTAAAAAAGGGAAATGAGTATATTTCTGTACCAGCTATCCAAATTAAAAAGGGAGATATAATAGGTGTGAAACCAGCAATGAAAGTTCCTTTAGATGGCATTATTATAAAAGGTAAATCATATTTTGATGAAAGTACAATTACGGGTGAATCTCTACCAGTATTTAAAATTGAAGGAGATGAGGTTTTTGCTGCAAGTATTAATTCCGAAGGTTTTGTTGACGTAGAAGTAACTAGAGAAACTAATGATACTGTTGTAGCTCAAATTGCACGGAGTATAAAAGAAGCACAGCAAAATAAAAGTAAAAGTGAGAAATTTATTGAGAAATTTGCCAAGTATTATACTCCAATAATATTATTTATGTCACTTATGGTAATGATATTACCTCCATTAATATTTCGATTAGATTTTAATATTTGGTTCTATCGTGGGTTAATTTTGCTCGTAGTATCATGCCCTTGTGCTTTAACACTCTCAACGCCATTAGCAAATATTACAGCGCTCACAAAATTGGCAAAAGAAGGTATCTTAGTAAAAGGAAATGTATTTATTGAAAAAGTAGATAAAATCCAAGCAATTGCTTTTGATAAAACTGGGACGCTAACGGAGGGATCTCTTAAGGTTTTTGAGGTTAGAGCTTATAAGGGATATGATGAAAACGCAATTTTAAGTATTGCAGCGAGTTTAGAATCACTTTCAGAACATCCTATTGGTCAAGCAATTGTTAGCCAAGCTAAAAGGATGAATGTTAATTTATTGAATGTCTCTAATTTTGAAATTTTAAAAGGAATGGGAATAAAGGGAGAGATTAACGGAAGATTATATTATATTGGTAGCCAGAAATTCTTTGATGAGCTCAATTTTAAAATACCAATTGAAGAATTAAAAGAAATTGAAGAGAGTGGAACCATTCCCATATTAATTGGAAATAATGGACTAATTGGAATAATTTCTATTCGAGATGTATTAAGAATAACTTCTCCTTTATTAATAGATGGTTTGAAAAAAAGAAAATATAAATCTATTCTAATATCAGGTGATAATCAAAATGTATGTAATACAATTGGTTATTGTTTAGATATTGATAATATATACGGTGAGCTATTACCAGACCAAAAATTGGAGGAAATTAAAAAATTAAAAGCTAATTATAAAGGTGTTGCAATGGTGGGAGATGGAATTAATGATGCTCCTGCTTTAGCGTTATCAGATCTAGGAATTGCTATTGGTGCTTCTGCTACAGATCTTACTTTAGAAACTGCTGACGTTATTATAATGAATGATGATCTTAAAAAAATTATTGATTTTATTGATATCTCAAAGAAAACAAATAAAATTATAAAACAAAATATTTGGGCATCAATTAGTATTAAAGTGTCGTTTGCTGTTTTAACAGTCATTGGGTTAATGACATTATGGCTAGCTGTAGGAATTGGCGATATGGGAGTTTCGCTCGCCGTAATGTTGAACGCTATGAGAATATTTCGTTATAAAAATAAAATTTCTGAAATTTCTTCTGATAGTATTAACACAGAATCAATTATGATAATTTGCGAGAATTGTAAAACAAAACAGATTATACCTCAACATCATGGAAGAGATATGATTCAAGCAGAAGATAAATTAGTATGCTGGAGAAAGATGTTAAATAGTGATATACTAGAATCATGTGAACAGGAATTACCCCTATTTTGCCCCAGTTGTAATAATAAATTAAGTTTAGTTTAATATATTGTTATTTTTGTATAAAAAAAAATAAACTTATGCGGGAAGAGGGATTTGAACCCCCGAACCCCTACGAGACTGGATTCTGAGTCCAGCGCCTTTGTCCAGACTTGGCAATTCCCGCTTAATTGTAATTTAATCTTTGTTTAGATTTTATTAAAAAAATACATTTAGGAATATTAATTAATTGATTATTACATAAATTATAAAATTCTTGAGACCTAACCTATCTATTTTAATACAAAAAACAATAATATATTATTAAAACTAATTAGTAATATAGACTTGAATACTAATTTTTAAATTTAATATGTCAAACAAACCACCATCTTCAAGTATTGAAGAAAAAAAAGAAGAGGAGAAAGTAAGTAGAAAAGAGCAAACCATAATTGTCTATCAATTTAATGATCAAATTGGAGATTTTGATGAATTAATAATTGATCCTGAGATTGAATTGAAAGATCTATTAGATGATGATTTTATCCTTCTTTTTGTTGACCCAAAACACTATCGAGTATGGTTATGGCATGGGTATAATACAACAACAAAAATGAAATTTATTGCTGCAAAAATGGCAGCTCCAATAAGAGATAGGCATGGTATTGCGTTTAAAATAACAGCAGTCGACCAAGATAATGAAACAATTGCGTTTAAAGTTATGTTAGGACTAGAAGAAGAAATTGATTATGAGGTAGCTCAAACTGGACCTGCGTATGAAGGGACTGAAGAAGATCTTGAATTATTAGAATCGTTATCCAGAGAAAGAATCCTTTTAATACTTGAAAAGGCAGGTCTCCCTGAAGGATATGAAAGAAAAATGGTAATTGTAAAAAACAAATTATTTGGATATAAAGAATATGACCGCAATTATTTAGGCTCTGTTATTAAGGAAAAGCAATTATTTCCATTAAAAGGGGAAGTTGAAGATGGTGCTTATTTAGCTGAAAACTACATACCAAGGATGCTTCTCTCATATAATAATGTTATTCTGACGGAACTTTTAAAAAAAAAGAAAATAGAAGTCGAGGATAGTATAAAAAAGAATTAATTTAATTTTTAGCCTATGAGTTACGGAAGAACCCGAATAGTTAGAAAAAGGTCGAGGAGAAAGAAGCGGATTACAATTCTAATTTTTTTTATATTTATTTTTAGTGTTATTGCTAGTGTTGCAATCGTAATTTTAACAGTACCTTAAAATAATTATAACTTAACTTGATTCGTCATTCTCTTTAATTTCAATCCCATCTGGCAATGTGATTTTGGAGACCATTAAACCCTCAGCTTTTTTATAATCATCATACGTTCTAGATTCGACGATTTTAACAAAATTAAGCAAATCATTGTTTAAATCTTTAGGTAATTCGTTAGGTTTATGAGCATGAAGGATTTTGTCCACTTTTTCTCGTGCACGAGTTATAATATCTTTAGCACCTTTTTTATACCACGTAGTACCTCTACTTCGATCTAATAGTTTAGGGAAATATAATTCTGATTTCATGTGATTTCGGGTGTGCCTTTCAGCCAAAAAATTAACTCCCTTTTTGTTACTAGTAGCAACTTTCTTAATAATATCCAATCCTATTGTATCTTCATTGACGGTAATTCCTTCAACCACTCTTTGTACCATCCCGGCAAGATCATCATCTATTACTAATAATTCCAAAGCTTCGACTAAAGTGGCTTCATATGTTCCCGCACAAGTGATATAATTTACTCCTGCTTGAGCTGCTAACATCAGTGTTTGGAAACGCTCAACTCCATTTTGCATATCGAGAACTTTAGAATCTGTACCTCCTCCAGGACCACGCGAGGGAATATTATAATAACGTGCAAGTTGCGCAATTCCTGCTGTAATTAATCCCATTTCGGAAGACCCCATCGCAGAGTTTCCTGTGCGCATATCTGTTATATGAGACACAGTTCCATAAAATACTGGAGCACCTGGATTATATATTTGAGAAAGAACTACACTTCCAAGGATTTCAGCATTGGTTTGTGTTAATAAGCCAGCTAATGTTACTGGAGCAGAGATTCTTAAATAAATTTTGATATTTTTGTCAATTTCATGTTTAAATCTTTTGAATTTCTATTTTCAAGATTATAAAATTAAAAAATTAAAAGAAATTTAATTAAAAATTTCTTTAAATGGATTTTGTTTTTACTTTAGAAGATTTAGAACAAGCTCTTAATCAAATGTAATTTTCTTTAAAAGAAATTAAAAAAAAAAAGTTAGTTAGAGTTTATTCTCTTTTCTTTTTCTTTATGGAGTTCCATTAGTTTTGATTTGATTTCTTCTACTCTTGATTTTGTAAATGGGTAGAAGTATAAACATATCAACATGATACCTAATGCTATACCAGGAATAACAATAAATAATAACCTTAGTCCGAATGTTACATCAATTAATGGATCATATACTTCCCAATCGCTCTGAACAAAGACTAAGCCAATCGTCACAATTGATAAAATCATTGAGAGTCTCATGAAAAAATTTGTGACTCCAAAAAACGTTCCCTCATGTCTCACACCTGTTTTTAACTCGTCTTCGTCTATTACGTCTGCTATAATCAAATAAATAAAATACAGCATACCACCAAATCCAATACCCATAAAAAAAGCAACAATCACGGCTATTTCATATATATCAATAAACATTAAGGGGAATGAAGCTATGAAATACGCTACGATCGATATCGCTAAACCTTTCCTTGAACCAATTTTTAAGTCCAACCACCTCCAAAGAATTACAGATAAAGCAGCCATGATATACATAATCCCCATAATAATAGATGTTTGAAAAGGGCCGCTGTTTAAAATTTCTTTACCGAATATTTGAACCAGTGTAGCGAGAAGTAAAAGCACATATTCATAGAGAAAAAACATTATAGTATATAAGACAAAACCTTTATTCTTAAATGAATATTTTATACCTTCAAAAAATTTAAATGATTTTTGATAATCTAATTTAAATTCTTTTCTTTCAGTTACTCCCCATTTTAATAAAATTATCAATGAAATTCCGACAATTATGGATGTTACTATCCCATTTAGTAAATACGAAGTTGTATCACTATCAACAATAAAACCTGGAACTAATGCTGCAGCTAATAGTCCTAATACTGCGAGTAATTGCTTAATTGTGTTTACTTCAGACCTTTCTTTTACAGTTGTATATAATTCAGGAAATAAACTATCATATGGAAGAGCAATCAGTGTATAGAATGTATCATAGCAAAGTAGCATAATGAGTAAATATATAAAGGTAACAAATTGATTGCTTGTTGGAGGAAGCCATATTATAATTTCTAGAATTAACATCGGAATAGTACCAAGCATAATATAAGGTTTTCTACGTCCCCATCGAGTTTTAGTGCGATCTGATAAATATCCGATGAAAGGATCGTTAAATGCGTTCCATAATGTCCAAATTACTGCAGCAAGTACATACCAATTGATATTTAAGCCTACAACAGTAAAATAATAAGTAAAAACCCAAATGTTAAAAGCCGTGTTTATAAACCACGTAGAAAAGTTCCCCATTCCAAAACTCCATTTTTGTCCCTTACTGAACCTAGACTTTTGCTTACTTATTTCTTCACTCATCTTATTTTCCTGATTAAATTTGATAAATTTTTTTTTATAATAGAAATATATATTTTATTTTCTATTAACTAAAATAAATAGTTGATCTTTTATTGACTACAAAATTATCTGGAATAGTTTTACATTGGTATATTTAAACTTGTATATTACTATTCCTTTGAATACTTTTCAATTATATAATTTTGAAGAGACCATGCATATTTTTCAAGATTGAGAATAAGAAGTTTTTGTTGAATTTCTCTCAAGTATGGCACATCTAATTCTGAAAATAATGTTCTTAAATGATCAATTGTCTCATAGATTCTCACAATAATATTCCAATCTTGAGCCCATTCTTCATCTTGAATTTCAGTTTGTTCCATTTTAATCTATGTTGTAAATTATTTTATAATATACCCATAACATGGGGTTTTATGAATTTTATATCAATACGCATTAAAAAATGTTTAGATATTTATGATTTAGTAATTTTGAAATTTATAAATATAATTCGAAGTTGTTTTCAATAATTTGTTGTGCATTTTTAAATTCTGATACGTTAATTAATCGATTTAAATCTTGAATTTCACTTAACTCATTTCTATAGAAAGATCTAAACTCTTGTGAAAATTTTTGAATTAATCTTACTAAAATTGCATTTTTTTTTGATGTAATTACAACTACAGCGAATCCATATTCATTATCATAATCAACAACTATATCAGCTTCTCTTATTTGAATCACATCTATTTTATCGGACTTATCTACGAATTCACTTAGGATATAATTTAATCCAATGATAATATTACCCCATACCTTTAAATTATTCAAAATATTTGCCTTTTTTTCAAAATTATAGGAGTATAGAAGAACTCCAGACTTGTGGTAAATGTTTATTGAATAAACTTTGTTTGGTAAAATGAAAAACATTTCAGGTTTTAAGATTATCATTACATCTAATCCGAAATTTGTAATCCAGATTAGAATGACAAAAAGTTCTCTATATAATTGAACTTGAAAGATTAAATAAAGTATATAAAAAATTATAGGGGCTGTAAAAATGCTTGTATTTAAAAAAAGGGGTAAACTTTCTTTACGATTTTCTGACTTTAGGTTTATGTAAATTGAAATATATACAAGATAAATTGTAATGGATATTTGAAAGATAATAATTATTGCTCCCGTCAAAAAATCAAAACTATAATTAATTGTAGACACATCTATCATAGAAAAAGGAAGAGATGGAGGAAAACTAATAGAGATCAATATAGAATTGGGTAAAAATAAAGTCCCAATAAGAAGACCAAAAAGCATCGAAATCATTAACATTGGAATTATTTGAATCTTTCTATACTCTTTAAAGAATGAATAGAGAAAGGATGTAATTATCAATGAGAGAAACCATGAGATAACTGAAATTTTCCATATTATTAGATTAGTTGTATTTGAAATAAAGAAAACAACTGAAAATAAGTAGCAAGTGGAAAAGATAAATCCAGAGTTAAAAACAGTTGCAATATTTAAAGAAGCGATAAGTTCTGTACCATATTGCTTTCGATTTTTAATTATATAGATTACTGTAACAAAAGTAAGGCACAAAATTAGAAAATATCCTAATATTAATGAATCACTTACAAAATTATTCATTATTCTAATTATATTGTTTATAATTTACTTAGTTTTACAATTTAATGTATTATTAAGATTTCTTAAGACTTACATTTTATTTTTTTATAAGTCTTTTAAGATAGAAGATTTATTCATATATATGCATTTGGTTAATATTATTAAAGAAAATATGTCGTGTGTGTGGTTATAATGATTTAACTTTAATATAATATTTACTAAAACATTCCTTTATCAATTTCCCAGTGTCTTTAAATACCGAAACATCAATTAATCCACTTAAATTGAGTAAATTCTCTTTATTTTGACCTGAAAATTTTTTGATAAATTTTTGTACTGCCTTTTCGAGAATTTTGTTTTTGTGCCTTGCAATTAATAATATCGCATAGCCCAGATCATTTTGAAAATTAAATACAACCCCCTTATCACTCATTTTTATGTGATCTAATTGATTCTCAACTCCAGTAAAATTTGCAAGAATGTGATTTATCCCTATTAAAATACTCCCTTTCAAGAGAGATTCATCGACTTCCTTACTAGTTTGGAAATCATATGAATAAAGTAAAATTCCAGACTTATGAAAGATTATAAAATCAAAAATCCTATTTGTGAATACTAAAAATAGAGCAGGTTTTTCTATAATAACATATAATACAAAACCACTATTAATAATATATAAAATTACATGTAAAGTCCTGAAAATAATATTTTGAGTTATAAGAAAGATTGAATAGAAAATAATATTTAATGAGAGAAGGAAAATATAAGTTGAGAAGAATTTTGCTAAATTTTTATCATTAAAGTTCTTATAGCCCATTATTTGTGATATACCTAAAAGAGTAATTACAGCTGAATTGAATACAAAAATAAAAACTAATAATGTAGTATCTTGAAAGATATATAAATAATTATTACCTTGTTGTAGTATAAGAAAAGAGTTTGGAAAAAGAAGTAAACTAATAATTATCCCTTCCAAGAAAAAATAAATAATGATTCCTAAAAATCTTATTTTACTATGTTTATGTAATTCCACTCCATGAATAGAGGATAATAACCCTATTGAAAAGATTCTAATAAAGATTGATATTTCCCATAATATTTGCGAGATCTCTATTTTAAAATAATTTTCTATTGATAAGTTGAACAAAACAAAATATAAGGCTTGACCAATGAAATATATAAAAGTAATTAGTGCAAATCCAGTTTCTGCTTCGTACTTTTCTCTAGCATAAATGCCATGAATAATACCAATAAGTAATAATAGCATAAAAATGCTAATATAGACAATTCCAATCATGGATAATTTCGGATCCTTATATAGCAATTAAATGAACTTCAATCAACAAATTATATAATTCAAAATTATATAAATTTTAGTTTATATAAAATCCTTATAATTTACTTCAAACTAACTTGTTCTGTCTCTTATCTTATTTTTTAGCCAACCTATCTTATCTGTTTCTCTAAAATCAAATTGAGGGACATAAGGTTTTATGTCTAATACTGGAGTCTTGTCTAACATATCAATATTATTCACTTTAATTATGTTTCCTTCAATATCTAATAATTCTAAAATAGACAATCCTATTGGATTAGGCCTGAATGGAGTTCGAATACTAAAAACTCCTTTTATATCATCTTGTAAAAAAGGTTTAGATTGTAAAGGAACTGGTAATTTTACCATATCAAAAACATATAAACAATAAATATATGAAAAACCTTCCAAATCTTTTAAACCATTTTGATATTCTAAAAAAATTTCAATCATAGCTGACGTCTTTGACATAGTTGGTTGGATTGGTATTCCTTTTAGAGTTTTAAATGGAGAGTGAATAACTCCAATAGGTTTAAAGCAAATTTCTTCGGGAAATCTTCTTTCTGTGAAACTTTTTAGATTTCCATTAATTATTTCCATAATTGTGGATTACTCTCTATTTAATAAAAAAATTTTTTCTTAATTTTTGAATCTATTATATAATAAGCAAACAAATTAGATTATGAGAGAATTTATAGATTTTCTTAAAAATAAAGGGATAATCCAGCGTTTAAAAAAGGTTTATAATTTAGACCAACATAATTCAGAAGAAAGTGATTTTGTTAATGCAATAATTGAAAAATTTGTTCATTTAGGAATTAACAAGGATTTTGGCTATTGTAATAACCATAAAGAAGTAAGAGGCACAGATATTATTGGGAACATATATGAAAGCAAGATTTCTAATACTCAAAAGAAAAGATTAGGTGAATTTTACACACCAACTCATGTCGTAGAATATATATTAAATGCTATTGGATTTAATATGGATAATGAAATAGAAGGCAAAAAAATAGTTGATCTTAGTTGTGGTTGCGGAAGTTTTCTTATTCAAATTGCACAAATTATAATAAATTTATATTTTAAGAAATTTGATTTAAGAAGTTTATCTGATCTTTCTATTGATCAGGCTAGAATAATTATTAGAAAAATTCAAGAACATATATTCGGTTTTGATATAAATCCTATTGCCTGTGTTTTATGTTGTATAAATCTCTACTATTCATTTTATGAATTAATTAAGATTATTATTACTCGTGATGACGGTTTTGAACTACCAGATTTAAAAATTATTAATGTGAATATACTCGAGTATCGTAATTTTGATAGATTTGATTTTGTGGTAGGAAATCCCCCCTACTTATTTTTAAGAGATATTAGTACAGATAATAAACTCTTAATTGAACAAGGGAACTTTAAAACTATTAGAGGTCAATATGATTATTATCAAATTTTTATTGAATTAGGTATTAACATTTTAAAGGAAAAGGGTTTATTAGGTTATATCGTTCCAGATTCTCTCTTAGCGCTGTCAAATCGAAAATTGATTAGAAAATTTATATTTAATAAAACCAAAATCAGAGAATTATACTATATTGGTCCAAGCTTTGAGGACCCGATTGTTGCAAATGTTATAATAATTTTACAAAAGGAAGGAGAAGAAAAAGAGAGATTTAGAAATTTTATAGAAATAAATAATCCATTAATTAATAGTGGGTTAAAAATTTCTATTAAACAAACGTCTCTTAAAGAGTGGGATTACAAGTTTTTAATAAATCTTAATGAGGTTGATATTAAAATTCTTGAATATCTTAATTCTAATTTTCCAAAAATTAAAAATATCATGAAAAATCCAGAGTATAAAATAATTATTTTTAGAGGTGTAGAATTAGGAAAAGATGGAAAGGTTCTATATTGTAAAAAATGTAATCTATATACTCCCCTTCCAAAAAACAAAATTAGATGCAAACATTGTAATTCAAATCTGGATTTAAACTTCGCAGAGAAAATCATTGATCATAAAATTCACAAAGGAATAGATAAAATGTATAGACCCTTCCTGTTTTCAATGAATAGATACAAGGTAAAACAATACAAATATATTAACATCGCAAAAAAGGGTATTAATTACAAAAATATAGAGGATTATAAAGATAGAATTGTTATACGACAATTAAGCCAAAATAATTTGATATGTGCTACTTATGATAGGGAATCTTTAACTTCTCAATCATTTTATAATTTAAAAATTATCAAGTCTCCTATACCAGAATTTAATCATTTTTATTTATTAGGCCTACTAAATTCTCAGTTATTATCTTATTATTTTATTAAGATTTTTGGTTCTTATAAGAAATTGTTTCCAAGAATTCTTATTGAAAAAGTTAAAAATTTACCTATTAAATTACCTAAAGCTCCCAATGAACTACTAATTTCTAGAAATATTCAAGTAAAGGTGAGAAAAATTTTATCACTTAATGATTTAAACAAAAAAGAGATTGATAAATTACAAAATGATATTGATTCGTTAGTATTTAATTTATATCAAATTTCACATAAAAATAGACAATATATTTCAAAATTCTTAAGAAATTTATGAAATATTTTAAAAGCTCTAGTAATTATTGAATAAAGTAGTGCTTTAAAAATAATTTAAAAAAGGGAAATTAAATGGAAAGAAAGGTAAGTCTATCAAGGAAAACAGCTGAAACGGAAATTACAATCGAAATTAACTTAGATGGTTTAGGAAAGTATGAAATTGATACAGGGTTAAAGTTTATTGATCATATGTTAAAGTTATTATCAAAACATTCAGGAATTAACCTCAAGGTCCAAGCTATGGGAGATTTAACACATCATATCATTGAAGATATAGGAATTTTACTTGGAGAGTGTCTTTCTAAAGCGTTGGGAGAAAAGAAAGGTATAAATCGATATGGTTTTGCGATTATTCCTATGGATGAAGCATTAGCTAGATGCGTGATTGATTTTTCAGGTCGTAAAGCATTAGTAATAAACCTTAATTTAAAAGAATGTGATATTGAAGATGTTGCAGTTGAGGATGTTTATCATTTTTTAAATTCTTTAGCAGAAAATGCTAAAATGAATCTACATTTGCATGTCCTATATGGAGAAGACCAGCATCACAAGATTGAAGCTGCATTTAAAGCTTTAGCTAAATCAATAAAGGAAGGAATCAAGATTGTATCAAATGAAATACCATCGACTAAGGAAGTATTATAGAGAATTTAAAATCTAATTTGGAATGTCTTAATAAAGTATGGAAAAAATTAAGAAGTTTTTAGGGCAATTTGCTTTAAATTTTCTCGATTCATGTATGTTTTTAATATTTTATTCCATTTCTCTGCTAAGTCAATCAAACCTGTCTTTTTAAATAATGTAACAGCGCGATTAAAAATTTGTATAACTTTTGCTTCTTTTGATAAATCATTATTGAACTTAATAGTTTCCATCATACATTAAAAGAACTGTAAGTCCATTAAAAATGAGTATAATATGGTGATGTATCTAATGGGATACAAATAAATGACTATTTAAATTGGCTATCTTAAATTTTTTGACTTAGAATAATACTTTAATACCTGTTCACCTTTTTTAGCTAGATCTATTAAACCTGTCTGCTTACATAATGATACGATATGGTCTAGAACTTTAGCGATATTCTCCTCATGTTTTAATAAATCATCTTTAGTCATGAAATGTTAGTATATAATAAAGAGATAAAAAATATTATGTTATGGAGATAATCAGATTATTCTAAAACATGAATTTAATATGTTTCTAATACCTATATTTATATAATTAAAACTATATTAATTGTAAGATATACACTTAAAGAGTGAAGTTTAATGGAAAGGCTTCCTAACATTAATCTCATTACTTCATTATTGAAAAATTATATGTATGAAGTTGATGGTGCTGCAGCTGTTGCGTTATGCGACAGAGATGGTTTTATCATAGCTTCTGAGAGTAAAGCTAAGGAAGATAAAGACTCAGATTCTGTTATAGGTGCAATTTCAGCATTTTTAGATATCTATATCGATAGAATAAAAAGTGAGTATCAGACACAAAGTAATTTTTTCAATATAACCTCATTACAAAACAGAAAATTCGCATATTGTTCAATGGGACATCACTCCATTCTAACTACAATTGCAGATCCATCAACTTCTGATGTTGAGCTAAGGGTTTATTCTGAACATGTTGCAGGCAAAATTGAGATGTTATTAGAAGGGAATGAGAGTGTTTCAATCAAAATTCCAGAAATAATTAGAGTATTATCTAAAAGAAGAGAAGGAAAGCTCCCAAAAGGGCAATTTACAGCTAAATTAATATTAACTGGAGATTTCAAAGTGGGTAAAACTTCTTTAATTCGAAGATTTGTTGAGAATAACTTTAAGGAAGATTACATAAGTACTATAGGAGTGGAGATTTCCAAGAAGTCTATAATCATGGATGAAAATACTAAATTGAATTTTGTTTTATGGGATATAGGTGGACAAATAGGGCAAATTAGACCTTATAGGCAAAGATTTTATGAGGGTGCCAATGCTGCATTTATTGTAGTTGATAGAACGAGAGATCATCTAGATAGCATTAAAACTTGGCTTGACGATATTAAAGATTCTGTCCCAAGGAATATCCCAATTGTAATAGTAGGTAATAAATCAGATTTAAATGAGAAAATTGTTATTACAGAAGAACAGATTAAAGTCATTGCGAAACATCTAGATCTTCATTTCATAGTAACAAGTGCGAAAACAGGCGAAAACGTCAACGAAGCATTCCTTTATATCGCTTATAGATTTATTGAAAAATTGTAATTACTTTTAAAATATCTTTTTTAATTTCAATTAGAATTAAAATTCAAAGGAGGTTATTGAAAAATAGTTTTAAAAGTGTCCTTCAATGAAGTTTTAGCTACGTGAAATCAATCAGGTTATTTGATGGGATTCTCAATTAAAGAATTGACGTACAAAAAAAAACCCCTACTTTTCCTTACTGAACAAGAATTTGCGGGTCCGTGGTTTTCATTTGTCTTAAAAGGAGAGCATATTGGCATGATTCCAGTAATATTAAAAAACATTGAACCTACTCCAATATATAAAATGGTTAATACCAAAACTGGCACAACTATAGACAGAATTACACTTGATTTTGATATACAAGAATATTTAAAAAAGTTAGTCAAAGGAAATATAATTCCTCCGCTTAAATTTAGAAAAGAACATTCATTAATAAGATTGTATGTAGATATATTCAATCCTCCTAAAGTCCCTTTTATAAATACCTTTTTCACTATAAAAAACATATCTGACTATAATTTAATCGATTTTTCAATGTACTTCGTATTTGATTTCGATGTAAATGGATTAAAAGGTTTTGATAACGATTATTCGGGTTATGATGAGTACAACGATATAATTTATCAATACGATGATACTGGATTATATGCTGGCTTCTCTCCAATTTCAAAATCAACTCATTATGAATCGTGCTTAACAAAAGACTTTAAAATAGATAATGATAAATTAAATCTATCAAATACTTTATATGAGGGTATGGGAGAAATATTATCCGCCTTACAAATTGAGTTTATGACATTGGAACCTGATCATAGTTTTCAAACGGCTTTAGTAATCTCAGGTGGATCGAATGAAGAAGAATTAATACAAAATATAAAGGAAGGGAAAGTTAATGCAATCAGATATCTGGCTCAAGTCAATAGATCTGTCAAATCAAACCAAAGAAATCAACAAGAGGAGGCATTTATGAAAATAAATCTTCAAGAAGGAATTGATTGTTCCCAAAAGTAAATCCTATATAATGATTCAAATAAAAAAGCCAATTTTGAAAGTTATTTGATGAATGCTTTGCGCGAGTAAGGATTTCTATCAGTTTAAATCAAAAGCTATATAAAGAGAGTTTTAAATTCAAAATTATCAGAAATAATATCTTCAAATAGAATAATTCTAACATCTTTCTTACTCTTATAACTTTTCAAACAATTATCAAAACAATCTTTAATTTTGCTAAATGATTTTAGCTTTGAATTTATAACGATTATATAATTAGAAAAAGTCTTCCAATCTAATTTTTCCTTCAAATAATTTTGAACTGTATTTTCTTCTAACTTCGCTTTTATTTCTTTTTCGATTTCTTGCTTAATCAAATCATTATTTTGAATTAATAAGTAATCTAATATTATTCTCTTTTTATTCTTATTCTCAAGAGCAATGATCCCTTTCTGTTTTTGTTCTTGATAGATAATATCAAAATTTTCTTGTCGGAGCCTTCTAAAAAGCGTGTAAAGTAGATATTGAAAATCCTTAAAATATCCAATTTGTGCTTCTTTAATTTTATTTTTTATTGTAGGTTGGAAGTATTCATTGATTTCATAACCGATGCTCTTTCGAAATAATGATTTTGCTACTTTAAGAGTGGTTCCTGAACCTACGAAAGGATCTAATACAATATCGCCTATAAATGTGAACATACGTATTAGTCTGTAAGGTAATTCCTCTGGAAACATTGCAATATGCTCTTTTTGTATTACTCCAGGAAATTTCCAATGTCCAATAAACCATTTTTTCCACTCACTCAAAGATATTTTTGACATTTCTTTTATCTTAAAGTCAACTTTTCTTCCTTTTCCATGAGGTTTTTTAAAAATTAAGATGTGTTCATAATCATATGTTAACAAGCCATTTCTAGGATAATATATTGAACCCATTAAAGAACAACCACCTGTTGTATTGGTTGTACTGACTTTTTGCCAGATAATATCACCAAGAAAATCAAATCCAATTTTTTGACAGTCTTCAATTATTTTACTTTGGATGGATATTATCCGATATCTTCCATAGTCCTTAGTTCTTAAATATTGGTCTCCAACATTAATTACCATTCTGCATTGGGGTTCTAACACTCTAAAACTTTCTGTCCAAACATTATTTAATCTTTCAAAATAATCTTCAAAAGAATCAAAAAATCCTATCTGATCTTTAGAACCATAATTCTTAATTTGACCATAAGGAGGAGATGTAATTATTAATTGAATTGAACTATCTTCAATTTCTCCCATTTTCTCAGAAGATTTGTAGTATATAATCGGTTCTTCTATGTTAAACAATCTTTATACTCAACAAACAGATTTTTCTATAATTTAGTAAAAAGCTATAAATTAATTTTAATATCCTTTAAAGATTAATTGTTTAGGCAGATTTATTAATTATTTCTGAATTTAATATTTAAAACTTAATAATAATAAACTGATAATGAGTCGAAATCCTAAAGTTAACCAAGTTATTCTAATTATTTTAGATGATGTGAGAGCGTCTCATCTATTCACTTTGATAGACCAAAATAAACTCCCAAATATCTCTAAACTTGCAAAAAGTGGCATTTCTTGTTCGAATTGTATTACTTCTTTTCCAAGCATCACTTATCCTTGCTATAGTAATATAGTTCTTGGTTCATATTCAGGTTATTATCCCAAAGAAGGGAGTGGTATTCCAATGTATCATTGGATTGCTAGAGAAGACCCCCCTACTAAAAGTAAAAAATATCCTATTATTAAATCTTATGGATCTGCAAGACATATTAGAAAAATCAATAAAGATGTTGGCACAAATGTGAAAACAATTTTCGAACAAGCAGGTGGTGGGAATTTCGCTAGTTCATTAAATCTTGTCAATCGTGGTTCTCTTTTTATCCCCGTCAAACAATTTACCTCTGCTTCAATAATGAAGGGAGTTGAAAAAGTTTTCGAAAATCCCTTAGATTTTTTTCTAGAAAAGGAAGTACCCAAAGTAACTGTTGCGTATATTCCAGAAACTGATGATCTCATGCATAATAAAGGTTTTGACCATCCAGATTATATCAAGGAGATAATTAACTGTGATGGGTATTTAGGATCTTTAATTAGGACTCTCAAAGATATAGGATTGTATGATTCAACTGCTATAGGGATTATTTCGGACCATGGTAATTATAAGACAGAAAAGATGTACGATATTGAACCTTTCTTCAAAGAGATTGGTTTAACTCAATATGAACCAAAAAATGGGACAGGAGATTTTGATGCAACAATGGGAGCTGTAGGATTTTTCAATTTCCCTGGGGAAGATTGGCATCATCATCCAACCTTGGAAAGATTAAGACAATATAAACTTATTAATAATAAGACGGTCAATCTAATTGAGATATTATGGAGAATTCCTGGAGTAAAATTGATGTATTATCGTGATAATGAGAATACACCAGAAAAAGGGATAATTCATATAGAATATAGAGAAAATAAGACAGCAAAACTAAACAGAGGTAGAATTGAATATGAGGGCCATGGAAAACAACAGAAAACAAAATATATATTTGAGAATGAAGAAATATACGGGTATAAAAACTGTGAAGATTCTGCAAAATTATTAGATAATAGAGTTCACACTATAGAAGAATGGTTAGAGGGTACAAGTAAAATAGATTTTCCTATGATTGTCGATCAAATCCCTCGGTATTTTAAAAATCCTCGTTCGTGTGATGTAATGATATCAACAATTGGAGAATATGGTTTTAGTTATGAACACGGAAAATCTGTTGAAGCACATCAATACTCTCATGATATTGGGCTGAAGAAATCTATGACAGTGCCATTTATCGTAGGAGGTTCCCCAGAAATTCCTAAAACTAAACTTAAATATTGTAAAACAACTGATATGGTTCCAACCCTATTGGATTTATTGGGCTTGAAACCACATTATAGTGTTGTAGGAAAATCAGTATTGAATTATTAATTTAATACAAGCTCAAATGTACAAATCTCAAATTTATTTAATTCAAAAGTTAAAATTCCTAAATCTCTTTTAAATTCATAACTTTTATTTATTTCACGTTCAAGCAAATCCACTGGTTTAATTAAAGAAATTTTATCAATTAAGCCTGTGTTTATCTTAATTCTTGCTGTTGTTGAAATTCCTGACCCTTCAAAAAACCTGATTATGATATTATCTGATTTAGTCCATTCTTTTAATTTTAAAGCACCCAAATAAACATTTGGTGTTTGAATTTCTAAAATTGGAGGTAATATATCTATTCTATGACCTTTAGATGGTAAAGTAATTATTGGATTATTAAATTCTTCTGCTTTTCTTTTTACTACAACATTGGCCGATCCATCAGGATTTAATAAAGCACCTCCATTGTGAGGAAATAGAGCATATCGACACTTAAAAGGTCCTAATCCGCTATGAGTAGGAACAACATGGTTATATTTTTCTTTATTTACCTTTCTTTCCTCATTTACCCAAGCGTCTATTGATGGAGGAGGATATTTGCAACAACGAAGCATTGTTAACCTCATATCCTGATCATTTACATCAAAAGCATATTTACCTTCATTAAGTAAAGCTATACCCCATTTTCTATCAGGTGTACTTAAGTCAATATATTTATGACAGATTTTTTCAAATCGAGCTTTATCACATGGAACTTTTGGATTTGTTTTATGTTGTATTGCACAATATACTCCATCTGAAGTTGCTATATCCGCCTTAGTGTTAGTACTATATAATATTTTTAACATAGCATCAGGTTGTTTCCAATTTGTGCTGTATTCAAGATAAACAAGGGGTAGATCTTTGAATAGAGTAATTTTTTGTCTTACAGGATTAATACTAAGTTCTTTGGATATTTCTAATGAGGTAAAGATCGGTCCTGAATTAATTATTTTTACTTTAATTTTATTACTATTATCAAACTCTAATGGATGTTCCCAGTAATTAGGTGTTAAATTCCATGCATAAAAGCCGCCATATCCAATATCAAGATAACCAAATGTTAAATTAGAAGATTCGCCATTTAACAAATTTTTACCCTTATCAATGTAATTTGCTAATAACTCCAGAATAGCTCCATTTTTTGGATTAATCTCTACTGAGAGAACTTCATTTGATAGAAAAGTTTCACTTGCTTTTTGTATTGTTGCATTTTCAATTTTTTTACTTTCTTTTTCATTAAAAAGTGTTATCTTTGCTGGAGTTAAACACAAAGGTTTTAATGGTATAACTGTCCACCAGCCAGCAGGTAAAGGATCTATTGTGCTATTCGATTCTGCTCTAATTGGTTGGCAAATATATTCCTTATTCTTGCCATCAAGAATTTTCACTACAGCATAATTGGGGGCATTATCATTATTCAACTCTAAATTATTATTAAAAACTGTTATGGGTATAAAAATCCTTGAGTGTCTTTCCCAGCTAGATGGATTAAAAAAATAAATGTCAACCGAATTCTCTTCATCTGATACATTATTATCATTTGATAAAAAATTTCCCATTTCTTTGAAAACTGATTTAAAGATGACTTTTTGTTCATTCCAATCCTCCCAACAATCATCATATACTTCAGGAATAGAGCTCCCCGGAAGAATGTCATGAAACTGGTTTTTAAGTGTTATTTTCCATAACAGTTCTAAATGTTCTCTAGGATATTGAAACTCTGGTAAAGATTTAGCTAATAATGTTGATAAGATTTCAAGAGATACAAGTAAATTTTCAAACTTTCGATTATACCTTTTAACTTCAGCATGATTTGAGAAACAACCTCTATGGGTTTCTAAGTACAACTCATCATTCCATATAGGAAATTTTTCGCCATAATTTTCTAGTTCTTTGTAAAAATCTTCAATTTTACTCCATTTAAACATTTGATTTTTTGCTAGCTCGTTTGCAAATGCTACTTCTTTATGTGTAGGCCCATGTCCGCCATCTCCATGACCAAAAAAATATCCTACGTGTGGACATATTTCTTTTTCAACATGTTGATTTAGAGTTTCATAATCCAAGTTATAATTCCAGATTTTTCTTCCATCTCTTTTAAGTAAGTGTCTCCCCACTTCAAATTTTTTCCAAGTTTCTAAAGGTACCATTCCCATGCCAAAATTGGCAGTTAAAATTCTAGATCCATCAGGTCCTTGCCACCAAAAGTTAACAAATGGGAAAATTGTTTCTTTATTCCACGTTATCTTACTAGTCCAAAAATATTTCGCTCCTGATTTCACTAATATCTGGGACAGTCCATGATTATACCCAAAAGAATCTAAATACCATTCTACATTAGGAAGAAAACCAAAATTCTCATTGTAAAATCTCATACCATATAATCTCTGCCTAATAAAAGATTCACCTGATGGCATCATACAATCAGGTTCGACATGTGATCCACCAACGAGTTCAATATTTCCTCTTTTCACTAAATCTTGAATTTCCTTAAACAAATCCGGATTATCCTTTTTAACCCATTCTAAAAGTAAAGGTTCACTTAATGCAAAACAAAATGAGCCTGGAAATAAATTTGAGTGTAATACAGCTTTTTTAAAAGTTTTTTGAGCCTTTTTCTTTGTTTGCTCATATCGCCACATCCAAGCGATATCAATATGAGATTGGCCAATTATATGAATTATCAAATTTTCTGGATTAATAGATTTTGAAATTGATTCTATCCATTTTGGTAATAGACGACTAAGATTAACTTTTCTTTTTCCTCCAAACCATTTTTCTCTAGATTTTTCATCATCAAAATCTGGTTCCTTAAAATTAGATGGATCGATTCTTCTATTTCCCGAATAATGACCAATTTTTTCCCGCAATGTACTAGCTATAATCTCATAAGTATTAAAAATATTTTTGATAATTGTATAATGGCATCATGAACAGTTCTAGGATATTCTAATAGTTAAGAGTATTGAAAATCTGAAATTCCTTTTATATAAAACCTTTTTATTCATAAACAAAAAAAGTGTGATTATATGAAATTTATTGATTATGCAAAAAAATATGTTCCTAAGATTAATAATGCAATAAAATCGATATATGACAGGAAATTAAGTAATGTTGAAAATTCTTTCCTGAAGGATTATTATTCTGAATTAAGAGACTACTTTCTTTCAGGAGGAAAGAGAATCAGGCCGTTATTGTGTATTGCTACTTATAACTCTTTTAGTAAAAATTACGATGATAAGATTGTTCTACCGAGCGTTGGAGTAGAATTTCTCCATAATGCTTCATTAATTCACGATGATATTATTGATAAAGATGATTTTAGGAGAGGAAAACCCGCTTTCCATTTCAGATTTCGCAATTATCATAAACAATATAACTTAAAAAAAATGATTGATGTTGATTTTGGTAATTCGATAGGAATAATTGGGGGTGACTCAGCATTTATTTTAGGATTAGAAGCATATTTTTTTAACGAGTTTAATAGAGATTTGAATCTTGAGGCAATTAAATATTATGAACAGGCTTTTGTAGGGATAGTAAATGGAGTACTAATTGAAACTGATATGGTAAACCAAAGAAATCTAACAATTTCAGATTATGTCAAAATGATTTCACTAAAAACAGGAGCATTGATTGAAAAATCGATTTTAATAGGTGCTAATTATGCTAATGTTAATAAAGAATATATCCCGTATCTTTCTACATATGGAATTAATTTAGGAATTATTTTTCAAATAATTGATGATATTTTAGGAACATTTGGAGATGAAAAAATTACTGGGAAACCTACAGATGGAGATATTAGAGAAGGAAAAAAAACCTGCTTACTAATTACAGCCTTTAATGAATTAGATGATAATAAAAAGAAAAAAATCCGAAAATTAATTGAACAGCCAGAAATGAAGGAATCTGATGTTGAGGAAGTTAAAAGTTTATTTATGGATGCAAATAGTCTCGAGATTTGTAAGGATTTAGCTGCAGAATACTTTAATGAAACAAAACAAATTTTTGAGAAAATAAAACCACAGATCAATCAAAATGATGCGGAATTTTTTGAAAACTTATTAGATTTTGTATATCATAGGAATTTTTAGAAGTTACTTAAGGAAATAATAAATAAATGATTTAAAACGCAAAATATGAATACATCTAATGCCTGGATTTAACCTTCCATTATATATGATATTTGGCAGAAGACCCGTGAAATTTATATCTACCCCAGAGGGTGGGATGGATATTTTAGCTTTTGATTGGAAATCAGGTGAATTTAAAAGAGATATGGGTTATTTGAGCAAGTTTTTTAAAAGTTCACCGGAAAGTGAAGAAGTTTCTGAAGAAGAATTTGATTTGTATGTTAAAGAATTAATCAGTGAAATAAAAGAAAGGAAGAAAGTTAGATAAGATAAAAACCCTATTATTGGTTAGCCCATTTATACATATCTCCTAAGAGGATACTTTTTTCTCTTTTACCTTTAAGATTTTCAATTTTATTCACATTTATTAACCACATTACTGACCGTAATTCATGTTTTAAGGTTCGAATTTCATTTATTGTATTAGTTATTGTTTCTTGTTTATAATCTTTCCATGCAGATTTAAGGAATTTGTAGGCAAAACCTCCTATATCCGCTCCTAAAACGATACTTTTTGCAATATCAAGTCCCGTCCTTAACCCTCCTGTTGCAATGATAGGCTTTTTTGATGTACTTCTGACATTTAAAATACTAATTGGAGTTGGTATTCCCCAATTTTTTAATGTATCAGCAAGTTTTCTTGTATATTCGTTATTATCATTATTTCTAATAGATTCTATACTAGTAAAATTTGTTCCCCCCATACCTCCTACGTCAAATCCATCAAAACCTAAAAGGTCAAGTTGTAAGGCTAGATCACGGTTAAAGCCTGTTCCAACTTCTTTAGCAATTATGGGAATCTTAAACTTTTCCTTTATTTTTTTAAAATTATCATGAAAAGACGTATAATAAATATTACCATTTTTTTGTACTAATTCATGCAGAGCATTAAAATGAATTGCCATAATATCTGCATTTATCATTTCAATGCATTTTTGAAATTTTTCTAATTGAAAATCATTAGAGCTTATTTGTCCAATTCCTAGATTTCCAATAATAGGAATATTTGGAGCATATTCTCGAACTATTTGAAAGGAATCAACAGCGGATTGATCCTCTAATGCTATACGTTGACTTCCAACACTCATTATTATATTTTCTGATTCAGCAGCTTGAGCTAATATCTTATTGATTTTTTTAGATATTGGATGGCCACCAGTTATAGCAGCAATACAAATAGGAGCAGATACACTTTTATTGAAAAATTGAGTTTCTAATTCAACATCATGTAATTCTACTTCAGGTAATGGATGATGAATTAATATAATTTCATCAAAATAATTTTTAGTAGATTGAACATTATAATCTAATGGGATTGTTAAATGTTCTAATTTTCTGGTATGAATTGCTTGAGTATCTTCTTTTTCCTTAAATAAGAGAATGTTTGTGCTAACTACCTTTTGATTTTTTAAAGATTTAAAGATATAATTTTTTTTTAGGCCATTAATAACTTGAACAGGAATATTTAATTCAACAATTTGTTTTATAACTTCAAATTTTTTTCCAATCCCTCCAGTCACATCTATTTTATGTTCTAATTCAGCTAATTCTATACTTTTTAACTCATCAAAATTAATTTCTGAAGCAAATTCAATATTACTTCCATCTTTTACATAAATCCCGTCTTTTTCAATAGCAAAAATAACCTTTACAACTTCAAAATTCTTCAAGGTCTTACATAATTCCAAAATTATGTCATCTCCAGAGATTATTGAAAATGAACCATCTTCCTCTAATATGATATCTCCATAAAGGATTGGTAAAATCCCTAATTTCAATGAAATCTCAATTGGGTTAATGGAATTAAGTACAAATTGTTGAGATCGTTTAGTGAATATTGTTGAAGGTGAAATAGATAAAACGGGGTAATTCTTGTTTAAAAACTTATTTACTATTATTGTATTAAGTTGATTCATCTTTTCATGAGTTTTAGAAAGCCCTAATACTTGATTATTAATAGATGTATTTAATCCTTTAGATAATTGATATTTTTTAGCAATAGGGTGGCCAAATGAACCTCCACCATGAATCAAAACAACTTTTTTATTGCTTTCTATAATCTGTTCAATAGTGCTGTTTATAACATCTTCCCTTAATGAAAGAGGTTTATTTTTGTCAGTTAATAAGCTACCGCCTAATTTTAATAAGTAAATTGTATTATCTCTCTTCACATCTAAAACCCATCTAAAAATAAAATAAATGATTTAGGTAATTTTGATTAAGATTTAAAACATAATAATTTAACCAATAGTTGTTTTCCATGTTGAAAAACCCTTATTCTCAATAGCAGTGGAGACTCTTTTTAGATTATTTTCATCTAAGGTTAAAGCTATTACTAGCCCCCCTCGGCCAGTCCCAGTCATTTTTGCTCCTATTGCTCCATTATTTAAGGCAATATCGACAATTTTGTCATTAATCTCAGATGAGACTGATATTAATTGTAATAATTTATGATTTTGATTCATCAATTTCCCAACAGAATCCCTATCTCCTTTAATTAATGCCTTTTTTGCATTTTTTGCGATTTTCTCATATTTATTGAATATTTTATTAAACTTTTCTGGATCTTCTTCTCTCAATTTACGAACATCTGCAACTACTTCAGCAGTAGAAGCAGTTATGCCAGTATTTGCTATAATTAAATGCATTTTTTCTGCAGATTTAAGACGATCAATAGTGTTTTTTCCTCCACTTAAATTTTTCACGAACCAAATTAATCCTCCATAGGTGGATGCGGTGTTATCAATGCCAGATGGAGTACCATGGTATGCCATTTCACCTGCATAAGCTGCTTCATTTATTTTTTCATCATTTAAATTAAGATTAAATTCCTCACTGAGCGCCCGAACAAGAGAAGTACATTGAGCTGCAGAAGCTCCCACTCCACTTGCTGCTACTAAATCTCCTGTAAAAGTAATCTCAAGTTTAATATTAATAATATCAATGTTTAAGTGTTCTATAACGTTAATAATAGCTTGTTGTGCTTCTTTAAACTTCTTATCCTTATAACCGGGTGTTGCTACTCGCTGGTCATCTACTGTCCATCCTTCACCATCGACAGCTTTAACTGTAGCGATTGTTTTTGAACCGATAGCAGATGCGATTGCTGGAAGACCATAAACTACAAAATGTTAGCGTTTATTCCCGAATTGGGAGGAAAAATTCGCCAAAAAGAATGGTCTTTCCATAACCTTTTCCAGTTCCCAAAAATTTCACCTTCTCTACATAATTAAGTAATTTATTATGGATAATTATTATTTTTTTTTCTCAAATCAATCTAAAATTTCAACAGTTCCCTCAGAACCATTAACAACAACTTCCTGTTCATTTTTTATTAAGTTGATATCAATCATATCCACGCATGGAATTTCACTTATAATACATCCCACTGCAATGACTGTATCAATTTTTTCGTTAATTATAGCTAGAGGAGCCGTATTATTCTTCTTCATTCGATACATAGTATAAGAGCCCACAGTAGAACCTTTTCCAGTAGGAAATACTAATATTTTACCAGAAACAGATTGACCTTCTAATTCATGTCCAACTTCCATAACTATTCCAGTATCGGGATCTATGCCCCCATAAAACGAAATTCCGTCTTTGGTGACTATTGTTTTTCCTGTAGTTGACCCCTTATATATTTTTCTTCCTTTTAATTTCATTTAATAGCCTCCTCAATACATTCTTCAATTTTTCCTATTTTTACTTTAAATTTATTCTTTGCACGGCCATAGTAACATGCTTTTGCGGAGTCAACCATTATACCTTTGAAGCGTCCTTTAATTGGGGCTACAACACAGCAAGTATCTGCTGCAAATTTTGCTCCTGCATCTTCAATTATTTTAGAATAACCAGCTTCATCTGCAATTCTCTTGGTTGGACGAGCAGTAGTTATCCAAAATTCTTTCTTTACTTTCTTTCCCTTTAACAATTTTGCAATTGTAGCAATTTCATATATTGAAGCATGAGGACAGCCAATACTTACAAAATCAATTTCAAGATGATCGTCTATAAGCTCAGCACGCGCTTTATCTAGATCGCTTTGATTAATCTCAAAAATGATATCGCCTGGTTTAGGATATTTATCGAATTCCGGAGTTATTCTTTCCATGTGGAATAGTCCAGTTCCACCATACGTAGCAATGGAAGCACAAAATGACTTGAGTTCTTCAATTGAAGCAGAAGGGATACCTGTTATGTAAGGTATTTTCTTGCCTAATTCAACTAATTTATCACCTATTATTTTTCCTAGAACTCCAAATTCATCGGTACCTTTAACTGGAGCCTTTACTTTAATTAAAACTTCCCCTTGACGATTTTTATCCAAATGATACCCATATCTAGGTGTTATTCCGGTCAAGGCTGATGCTAGAGCACTTGGGCCGCCTTCACGATTAGTTCGAGCCCCAATGACAGAATTAGCATAACATACTGCACTACTTTCAGCCCATGCAAGATGTTGACCATAATGAGGGGTATTTCCAATTAAGTAAGGTGTACAAGAACAGGTCGTAATTATCCCCATTTTAGCAAAAGCATCGAGAGCGCGATTTTGATTTTTAGCAAATTCTTCATCAATACCCAATGTTTGCCAATTTTCACGATCCATTCCAGCTGGATTTAATGTAGTTAAGACTTTAACTTTTCCATCTTCTGCCATTTCGCTTAGAAATTCCAATCCTGCTTCTCCAAGATTGGCATAGGACACACCTGCGATTTGGACACTCAAGACATCAACCATATCTTCAGCCTCAAATATTTCACCAAGCGTGGTTAAAATGTCCATTGATTTTTGGGTTGCCTTTCCATGCTTGCCATCCAACATATCTTGCTCTTCAGGAGTTAATTTCATTTTCATTGCCTCCCATAATTAAATATATTTATTCATATCAACTTTAGGAAATTTGGCTAAATCAAAACTCTTACCCTTAGCAACAAGCGGTTTTGTGAAGTCAAAGCCAATTTTCGTAGTCATTTTTGTGCCTGGTTCAGCACTCGGATCTAAACTACTTCCTGGTTCTTTATCTTTAATTACCATCTTTACATCTCCTTGAAATCGAGTTGCCATTGCCCATTCCACGGATAATGGGTTATAGATATCAATATCTTTATCGACAACAAATACATGTTTACAGCTACTATGACCAGCAAAAGCGCCATAAATAGCTTTTTTACCATCCTCTTCTGAGTCTTTGTCAATTTTTACAATGGCATGAAGCCATGAGCAACCTCCCGGATTAATATTTACGTCTAGGCATTTTACGCCTGATTCATTCACTTTATTAAAAATAGTTGGCTCACGGGGCATTCCCATTAAAATCTTATGCTCTAGGGCACCTGGTAATAATGCTTGCCAAATCGCATCTTTTCTATGTGTAATTTTCTTAACTTCAAAAACTGGTTCTTCTCTCACTACATCATAAGTTTCGGTTAAATCAACAAAAGGTCCCTCAATATGTCTTTCTTCTGAAAATACTCGTCCTTCTATAACAAATTCAGCTTCTGCAGGAATTAATAGATCAACAGAATTTGCCTTAACAAGTTTAATTGGTTCTAAAGCATTAGCAATTGTCAATTCATCTACCCCAATATCAACAGAAGTAGCTCCAGCAATAAGGATGTTTGGAGTATTCCCTATACAAAAAGCTACGTCTAATTCACCATTCTTTTCTAAAAATTTGTAAAAGTGTCGTCCTTTTACTATTCTAGTCACAAATTTTTCTTTAGAAATCTGCATAGCTCTATGAAAATCCAAATTTTGCCCATAATCAGGATCCTTTGTGACAACCACGGCTGAGCTTATATAATTCCCGCCATCATTTTCACAGTGGAATAATATTGGAAGTTTATCTAAATCTATATTTGTTTCAATTACTTCTTGGCAAGGCGCGTTTGATATAACATCAGGGTCTTCTCTTTCCTTAATCGCTTTAGAAAGCATAGGTATAAGATCTGCCGGAGTCACCCCGAAATATGAGGCAATTACATTTTTGGTACAAAACATATTACCAACTACTCGGAATTCAGATTCATTGACATTATTGAACAATACGGGGGTTGGCTCAGTCTCTTTTAAAATACCTGAAATCTCTAATTTCTTCGAAACATCAACATCCACCTTTTTAAGAAGTCCGCTTTCATCAATTTTATTTAAATATTCTCTAAATCCCAAATTTATCAACTCAAATCATTTTTTATAATGATGATATTACAAATAATAAAGGTTTTAACTAGAGAAGTTTATGAACCACTTTTTATAAAACTAAAGGTTTTTCTTATCGATAATTTTTTGTAATATTTCTTTAGCATAATCAATCCTAATTTTATTATCTTCTACTAATTTTTTTGCTACTTGATCAATAAGATCCTCAGGCACTCCAGCTAACTTTGCAATATTACGAGAATGAAGTGCCATATGACCTCTCTGAATGCCTTCCGCCGCTAAAGCTCTTAATGCTGCAACGTTTTGAGCCAATCCGACTGCAGCTGCAACTTGGGATAATTCTGCAGCAGATTTTACACCTAGAATTTTTAGATTTAATCGCGCCATTGGATGTATTTTTGTCATTCCACCAATAATTCCTAAAGCAAGTGGAATTTTAATTTCACCTATTAAATTTCCTTCTGCATCAACATCAAAATTTGTTAAAGGAGAATACTTGCCTTTTAATGATGCATAAGCATGAGCTCCAGATTCTATAGCTCGTGTATCATTCCCGGTTGCTAAGGTTAGAGCAATTATTCCATTCATTATTCCTTTATTATGAGTTGTGGCACGATATGGATCAGCAAGGGCAAATTCATATGCATTTACTATACCTTTTACAACTTCGCCTCCACCTAATAAGTCTTTGTCAAATTTTGCTTTACATTTTGCCAGCCTATGAATAGCTAAATTTGAAACGATTCGCAGATAAACTTTACCACCACATAATTCCTCAATATAGGGTGTAACAGACTCAGCCATAGTATTGACTACATTAGCACCCATAGCATCTAAAACATTAACTAATAAATGAATTATTAACATTACACCTTTTCTTGTTTCAATATCTCTGAGCTCAAAATCATATGCTCCTCCACCAAGTTTTACTAAGATTGGATCTTGCTCATTAGCAAGCTTCAATATATTCTTTTTATTCTCTAACAAAATTTTTTTAGCTTGTTCAATATCAGTAAGATTAGTTATTTGGATTTGAGATATCATAATTGAATCTACTTTTTCTGAAAAAAATCCTCCATGTTTTCGAGCAATTCTTGCTGCGTTTGAAGCTGCTGCAACAACGGAAGATTCCTCTATTACCATAGGAATTAAATAATCCTTGTTATTAATTCTAAAATTACACGCAATCCCAATGGGTAATTGATAAGATCCAACAACGTTTTCAATTAAAGAATCAATTTGTGTCTCTTTGAAATATCCAAAATTTTTAAGTAATTTGACCTCTTCATCATCAAGATTAACAAGCTCAGAAAGAGCTTTTTGCCGTTCTCCTAAGGATAGTTTATAAAAACCTGAGATATCAGAATGGAATTTACTCATTTTATCACAACCAATTTTTTTGCTAATTAAAATAATATATTATATTTAATAGTTATAGAGTTTTTTAGTGTGAATTTATTTTCTTTCTAGAAGAAATTGTAGTGAAAATAAATTTTGAAATATTTACAAAAAATAATTATTATCCCTAAATACCTATTATTATTAAGAAAAAGTTAATGTAAAAATTTTGGTGATTAGTAATGATTCTTGTTGCAATTACAGGTGCTACAGGGGTTTTGATTGCTATTAAATTATTAAAGGTCCTAAAAGAAAAAAAAATTTCAACAGAATTAATCATATCAAAAGCTGCAGAATTAGTATTAAATACTGAAACAGAACTAAGTATTTCAGATATTATTGATCTGGCTTCTAAAACCTATGATGTTAATGATTTAGAAGCTCCTCCTGCAAGTGGTTCCCATAAACTTGATGCTATGATTATTGTACCTTGTACTATGAAAACATTAGCAGCCATTGCTCATGGTTACGCTAACAACTTAATTACCAGAGCTGCTGATGTCAATATTAAAGAAAAGAGAAAATTAATTTTAATAGTAAGAGAAAGCCCTTTAAGCGCGATTCATCTTGAAAATATGCTCAAACTCGCCAAATTAGGAGTAGTAATAGCCCCTCCAGTTCCCTCTTACTATATCAAACCAAGATCTGTTGACGAACTTATCGATTATACAGTAGGCCGGATTCTTGATCAAATTGGTATAGAAAGTGATATAAAGAGGTGGGGAGTTGAATAAATGGAAAGTCGATTTAAATTCTTTTGAAATGGGAGATGATTTAGTTCTCATGCTGACGGGAGGAAATAAACCTCATATCGGAGCTGTTGCACTAGCAATTCCTTATAAACAAACTTCAAGTGCAAGCTTGCTTAGTGTTTATGGTCATAAAGATGGTGAAATCGCTAAACCATTAGCAGAAAAGGTTTCAAAGGAAATTAAGAAAACAGTGATTGTTATTGTAGGAATCCATCTCTATGATGCTACAAACGAAGATATTGAAAAACTTATTAATAATTCTAATAATGAAGTTGAAAAATTTTTAAATAATTATATCGAAGATTAGAATTTTTGAAAATGGTATTGATTTGATTCACTCAAGAGGAATGGGTATATCTTGGATTTGATTACCTCTCTTTATTAAATGGTCTTCAGGTATAGTTATATATACAGGAATCCAATTTAATAATCCTTTTGCGTTAATATTTTGCTCGTTTTTATTCTCAAATCTCCTTATTTCATATTCTAAAGAATCGCCTTTCCGTGCATTACTAGCTACTCTTACCAGGTCTTCACACAAATATTTTAGATCATCATTTGAACGAAAAATTGGATCACTATCTAACTTCGCAAAGAGAGGGAAAAATCTTTTATGATAGCCAGAATGTCCTTTAGGACAGTGATCTAAACCCTCTATATTTGGGATAAGGCACCCCTCATCACAGAAATGAAGTGTAAAACCTCTATTATTATTTTGCTCATGCTCAACTATATGACCCAATGATATCTGTGTTTTTGCACTACCATTTTTCATTAATTCATATTCTTGAACGCTTACTCTCGTCTTTATGTTTATAAAATCATTAATATGGGGGCTTTTTTGAGTGATTTCATTAAACTCATTTTGGACTTTTAAAAGACCGGAAATACAGGTAGCTCCTGAGCCATAAGAACCAAAGTATATTGTATCATTAGCACGAGCATAATTCTCAAGAAGATATATAATTTGAGCCCATAATGAAGCATTGTACATATTACCAAAGTGCATTGGTACATTTAGTTGAGGAAGCACTCTTTCTTTTACATTAGTATTCACCCAATATGAGAGTTTCTCTAAAATCGAAGAAGAATAGCCTCTCTCTTTTAGTTTTAAATAAATATATTCTGGTAATACGGCTACATCATGTAAAAAATGATCAAGTTTCTTAATTATGGAAGTTTTAATCTTATTTCTCTCAAATTTAGGTAGATCATGTAGATGTTTTATCCAACGCTTTAGTATTATTTCTTGCATGCATTTTAAAGGTAATTTAGAATAGGGAGCATGAAATGTATAAAAATCCGCTTGAAAATCACCAATACTTTTGATTAAATCATCGTAAGCACCAAGCTGGAATTTTAGATATGTATCTTGGGAATATCGACCAAACGCTCTAGCATTTTTATCATTATGAGGTCTGAAAAAATCATTAACACTTCCTGAAACCTTTCCGAAACTCTTACTAAATTTAGCTATTCGAGGGTTTTTCGAGATAACAAGCCCAATAGCGCCTGATCCTTGAGTTGGTTCGCCTGAAGAACCAATGTGATATGAAGAAATGTCTGTGCTAATAATGAGAGCTTTGTTTATAACTTCTTTTTCAATTAAAGCGATTGCATTAAGAATCGTTAGCGTACCGCCAGCGCAAGCATTATAAACATCCTGTGTTAATGAATTGGGTGATATCTCTAACATTTCGGCAAAAATATTAGAGATGCTCTTAGCTGCATACACCTCGGTTTCAGTTCCTACAAATAAAGCATCTATACTCTTAGGGGTTATGCCTCCCCTTTGTAAGGCATTATATCCTGCTTTTAATCCAAGAGAAATAACGTCTTCATCGATCTCAGCGACCCTCATTTCTTTACATAATAATCCTTTCGAATATTTTGCTGGATCTACTTTTCTTTCTAATGCAAGTTCGTGCAGATCGAGATATGACCTGGGTGCGTAAAAAGCACATGAATCTATGCCAATTTCAGTAAAAAGATAATCGTTTGAAATCATGATAATAGTTTAAAGTAATCTTTATTTATTCAAAAACTTATCTAATTAAAAAATTTTATTGTATAACCATATGTAAAATTAACGATATGAATGATAATTCCTTTTCTTTTCAATTAAATTTTCTCAATTTAAAAATTGTCCTTGTTGGCTATCTCTTTTTTTATTTTGCTTCTACGAAATTAAATTTTTTTTCTTAAAAAATCTTTTAATAAAATAGTTATTTGATTAAAAAAGAATAGGAAAGGAATGTTTTAAACTTTGTGTCTATTAAACCTAAGATTCGATACGGTTAATATTATGAACGATTCATAGTCTTAGAAATATTATTTACTTCAATATTTAAATGAAAAAAATATGAATATATGAAATATAAATCAACGTTAAAAATAGAATACTTTACGTGAATTTTTTAACCAATTCTTTATTAAAATTAGTAATATTAAAGTTGTTTACGAAGCGAAGAATTATAAAATTATTAGATGTGTTAAATAATGAATTCAATTTCCAATGAATTTGATATTTTGGTAATAGGTGCTGGCCCAGGTGGTTCAGTTGCCGCCAAAGTTGCGAAAGAAAATGGATATTCAACATGTATAATAGAGAAAGAGCATCTTGGTGAAAATGGACGGTACAAAGCATGTGGTGGAGCCCTAGCATGGGAGCTTGTAGAAGAGATAGATTATCCTGAAGATAAAATAGCACGTATTATTGAATCCTTAGAGTTACACCACGCTGATGGAGAGGATTTTTCAAAAAAAGGAAAAGGTGCAGTCATTTGGCGCGGTATTTTTGATAAATTTTTAACAGATATGGCAGTAGATGCTGGTGTTATCTTAAGAGATCGAGAAATGTTAACTAACATTGAAAAGAAAGGAGAAAAGTACTGTATTACGACAAAAAAAGGAAAATATTGGTCGAAGTATGTAATTGCTGCTGATGGGGTTACTTCCAAAACATTAAAAATATTGGCATGGCCTTATTTTAGACAGGAAGATATTATTTTGACCATTACCAAAGAAATGAAATCAACTAATTCTAAAATCAATAAAGAATTGGGTAAGGATACAGTTCATTTATTTTTTGGTATTAAAGATCTAATTTCTGTAGGTTATGCCTGGTTATTTCCAAAAATGGACACAATAACAGTCGGTTGGGGAAACCAAATTAATTTAGTAAAAAACTCAAGGGAAGAATTTAAAAAATTTGAAAATCTTCAATTTGTAAAGGGTGCTCTTGAAGGTTCAAAATTAGAAATCTTTAAACCTCATCTTATTCCAGTAGGATTAAGACCAAAATTATATGGGGATAATGTTTTTGCTATTGGGGATGCAGGGGGTATTGTTGATCCAATTAGCGGAAAAGGAATCCCTTACGCGATGATGTCTGGTAAATTTGCAATCGAAGCAATAATTAAATGTGAAAAAAGAGATAAATTAAACAAATTGGGATTAGAATATGAAAGAAGTTTAGACCGCAATTTTTTAAAAGTCCTCAAAGCTAAACGAGTTGCCAGGGATAAAATCTTTCAGAACGATGAAAATCTAAAAAGATTTCTTTCTTTGTGGGAAGAACATAGAAGTTCTGAAATAGTTATGAAGAATCTATTATAATTTTTCATTTTTAGAGAAGACCAAGCTATTCTTTTTATTTTTTAACCCCTTAGATCCTACAATGTCGAATACAATAACAATTTTTCTTCAATTATTTTTAAATTTATAAAATCTTATTATTTAATATATCTTCAATAAGATTATTAGTAGTAATTTCTTAAATTAGGTTAAAATTTTGGAAGAGCTCAAAAATAGCCAAAAAAAAAAATTGCCCAACCATATCGGCTTGATTCTTGATGGAAATAGACGTTGGGCAAGAAAAGGCAATCTTGATCCTAATTTAGGTCATTTAGAAGGATATAGAAACTTAAGAGATAGATTATTCGATTTTTACGAAGCAGGTATAAGATATGTGACTGTGTATGCTTTATCACTTGAAAATGCTAGAAAGAGAAGCCCCGATGAATTGAAATATATCTATAAAATAATTATTGCGGCTGTAGATTCTGTAAAAAAAGAATCCATAATAAGGGATGAGAAAATTAAAATTAATTTTATAGGGAGATTGTACTTACTCCCAGAAGATGTTAGAAAGAAACTTAATGAGTTAACAGATTTTACTCAAAATTTTGACCAAGCGTTCTTAAATGTCTGTATTATGTATGATGGTCAAGAAGAAATTGTAGATGCAATTAAAAGGTTGATAAAAGAAGAAATTGAACCAGAAAAAATAACTCGTGAATTAGTTAAAAATTATTTACATACCAAGGATTTTCCTGAGCTAGACTATATTATAAGAACTGGTATGGAGGACGGAGCAAGAATTTCAGGATTTCTGCTCTGGGATGCCTCATATGCAGAATTCAAATTTAGGGATGATTATTGGCCAGACTATACAAAAGAAATGATGATTGAAGATTTAATGGAGTACGTTAATAGAAACAGGCGCAAAGGATCTTAATTTTTTTAAAAATTATCATTAGAAAAAATCTAATAGTTAAAATCAGATTATTTGATTAAAGTTAAATAAAATTAATTTTATGTTGATTTTATAAAGGTATTATACCAGTTTTTCAGAAACTTACCTAAACAAAATAATTATCTTACATGCTTAATTTTAAAATATAACTGAATAAAAGACACAAATAATAAAATGTCCCCCTCAGATCCTAATAAAGCCATTAATCTTACAGTCACTAAATTTCCTCAGAACCTTTTAATTCCTAATGGAGACAATCAAGTATCACTTCAGGTAATGAACGCATCAAACAAGATTGAAACATTAAAATTCAGTTTTGAAGGAGAAAATCTGGAAATAGCTTATGAACCAAAAGAGTTCAAAAATGAGATAAAATTTGAACCAGGAGAGACCAGAAAAATCGATTTGAAATTAACTCCTATAGCAGATGGGTATGGTAAATTAACTATTAACGCTTATTGGATGAAACTTATTCAATATACAGTAAAAGTCCAAAAAATTCGAGATGTGATATCATCAAGTAAGATCAAAAAAATATTAGGAAGTATCCAAGCTTTAACCACTAATTCAGGAGACAAATTTAAACCAAAAGCTTTTTTTGTTAATACCCAAAAAAATGATCTAAAGAAATTAGAAAAGGAAACTAAGGAGATGAGGGCCGATTATGAGTCTTATATTCAAAGTCAATCACATCCAAGTGAAGCAATTTCTGCTTTAGTGCCTCCAAAACCAGGAATTTCCCTCGAGAATATTGATTCAAAAATCAAAATTTTAGCTAAACAATATTTGTCTATAAGAGAGTTCTATAGAGCTTTAGAAACATCATTAGAATTATCTAATGATACAGAAAGGGTTCAATTTTATTACGATCTAATTAGAGCTTACGCTACAGTTGATTTAGATGCTTGTCTACAAGTTATAACAAGTATTAACGATGAGGTTAAGAAACTTGAAATCATTAACAAATTAGCATTAGACTTTGTAGATTTAAATCATGACCACATAATAAAAATAGTGAATTTAATTGAGAATCATTTGAAAAAAGAAGAAGTTGTAGCTGAAGTAGTAGGGAATGTTCTTAAAAAAGATTATCAATTAGCTTTAAAGCTCACTTACCTAATTAAAGATGAAGTGCTTAAAATAAAAGTCCTATTTAATATCGTCAAAAAGTTGCATGAAAGTAAAAATCAGGAAGAGATTTTAAGAGTTATTAACCAAATTAATCAGATTATACTAAAATCTTCAAAAATAAACCTAAATAATTTTCAACACCCTGCGTATCAATTTTTTAAAAATTCCATTTGTATTTTAGCCGAATTAGATTGCCCAGAGGCTGCAGATAAAATAATCAATAGCATTGTTGCTCAAGATGTTAGGGAGAAAATTACAAAAGATATATTTAATGAAATATATGTACTGGTTGATGAATTGCGCACTAAAATAGAGCCCACCTTAATTTTTTCTCAATATTATTTATTAAATGTTTTTGCCTCTAAAATTATTAAAGAAGTTACAGATTTCTCTCTAAATGGAGGGAATGTGAGTAGCAATCTTTTATCAGGAGATTATAACTTTAATATTGCATTTTTATCCCTATTTAGCTATGATTTTGGAATTTTTCCGATTCTCGATAGAATTTATTCTGATTTAAAATTTAATTCAAATAAATCTATTGCGTATTACATCTATCCATCAATTCGACACCATAACCAAGATGAATTGACTATAATTCAAAATACACTTCGATTGTTTGTTCCACCCAATAAAATTTCAAACCAACTTAATTTATTTAATTTAGATTTTATTCCATATTTAGGAAAACCTACAATTATTCTTGCTTCTGATTCAGAAGATCTCAACAAGTTAAAGTCTAGAATAGTCAAAAAACTTGGTAATAAGGTTCAAGTTTTAGTTGACGATTCATTTTTTGAAGGTGGACAGATTGTTACAAATTTAAAAAATATTTTTATGTCCTATAATTTCAAAATAATTAATTTAATATTATCTTATGAGTTTTTAAACGACCATGACACGTTTAAAGCCTTTGTAGAATCAATGTTATGAATTAAAATCAAAAACAAAATTAGTAATAACTAAAATATGTGCTGAAACACATGGCCAAGAATAAGAAAAAGAAGAAAACAAAGAAAGGAAAGAATAAAGGAGGTTCTGATACGTTTTCAACCTTTATGGGTTCTGGAAAGGTAAAAGATAAAAAAGTATCTGGAGTTCCTTACGGTGTTTCTATAGGTAATCCTGTAGATCGATCTGCCGATCAATTATTTCTGGGAACAGATTATCGCGAAGTATATATTCCTGAAAGGTCCTGGGGAGAGATTTTATGGGACGTTGAAAATTGGACCCGATTACCTTTTACTCATGGTATAGAAATGGAGCTAATTATTGCAGATGATCAAGGAAACTATCCACCTGGCGATGAGATGGTCTATCGAATGAGAGAGATCGTAAAGGATGCTATTAAAATAATGGATCAAATTTTATATGAAGGACGAGATGATTTCTATCCTGTTCCCGATTATATTCGCTCTAAAGTTACAGCACGTCCTTATGGCCGAGAGGATTTAGAGAAAGGTTATGCCATGGATATAAGATATAGATTGCCAGATGGCGTTGAAGTGGACATTGACACATTTGCAAGAGACGGTAATGTAACAGCAGTCACCTATATTTTAGAACTTGTAACACCTCCTTGCGAATACGTGGAAGAATTAGCATATTGGGCTTCAACATTATTTCTATTAGCTAAGAGTACATTGCCCACTGATTTACACATTATTGCTTCAGCAATAAATCCTGCAGCAAAGGAGTATATGAGAGGATTGAGTCAGGCTGATCATTCTCATATCGGTTTTTTTCAATCAGATGTGGAAAAAGTTCAAGCATATTGCATGATAAGGAATTTTATACCACATATCATCGCACTAACGTGCAATTCTCCTATTATGAATAATAAACCAACAGATGTTGTAAAAATCGTCAACAATCGCATTACAGCTCCTCAGTGTGTTCGTTCTTTGCGCTTAAAAAGTAATATAACAATGTTGAGTAATAATGATCCAAGACATTTTATTCCATATATCACCTCAGCTGACCAAGAAGCTATAAACTACTTCCTCAACGTAGTTCAAAAAGCAAGCCTGGAGGATGGCAGATTTCAAGATGTCTTCCCTTTTACTGATTGGAACACGATAGAAGTTAGAATTAGCGATGCTCAAATATCAATTTGCAGACGGATTGGAATTGTACTCTTATTACAAGCCATGTGTTATAAAGCACGCAAATTACTTCAAAAAGGAAAATGGATTCCTGATGCTGGTTCGGAAACCATCGCAACAAACCGAAAAGGAGCAATTGAAAGAGGTTTAATTTCCCTATTTCGACCTGCTCCAAGTTTAACTCGAGAACATCTTGCACAGTACGATCCTGAATTTGCTGAGCACTATTTAGGGTCTCAAAATCAACCAGTAAGGTATATGATGCAAGCGGTGCAAAAAATGTTCTTTTACCTAAAAGACGAACTGAAAGAGCTTGGTTTTCTCTACTCCCCATTTTTAAAGCCCATTCTTCAGTCAGTGTTTGGTAGTGTAAGTTATGCAGAGCCACCAATTACTGAAGCCGAGTATCAGCTGAGTTTATATAAATACAAACTCGATAACGGAGAAAATCCGAGCATTCTATGGGATTTAATTTATTTTACCATTCAGTATTGCCAAGATCCTTTAAATCATCCATTAACAGGAGTCTTATCACTTCCTAAAGAAATGAGAGAATAAAAATTCAAATAAATTGATAAAAGATGTTAACTGCAACGATAGAACAAGGCGGAAAAAAGAGAATTGAGCAGATTTTTGTGATTGATGCTCATTCTCATTTAGGGGAAGATGTAGATGGGGCTACAATGATGAATCCGTTAGCTCCGGGCGCAGGAACTTTTGATTTTTGGGGTAACGTTCAAGGTCGGATTAAGGCAGATTGGGAAAAAACTGGGGAACAATCTTTTACGACTATAATGGATGGAAGTTCAACTCGAATTTCTTGGTCATTTACACCTTATCCTTTTACTGATAAATTATATATTGCTTTACAAAAATTGGGAAAAAGACATTCAGATTTAAAAGAAAAATCGAAGTTTTATTCTTTTGTTGATCAGGGAGTAGTATTTCCATTCCAGGACGTATTCCGAGATAAAAGACCAGAGGCTTTATATCGAGCAAGTAATATCAATGTTTCTCGGTTTACAACTCGATTTCCTTTTTCTATGAAATTAGTGGGATATGGACGAGTTGATCCGATGGAGGGGGAAAAAGCTGTTAAAGAAGTAAGTTATGCTCGAGAAGTATTAGGTTTAAGGGGTTTAAAACTCCACCCCCGTTCAGAAAGATGGATTGATGACATTAAGTCAGGTAAAGCGGTTAATGTTCTTGTAGAAGCCGCTAGCCATTCAATGCCCGTGATTTTTGATACAAGAGGAAGAGGTTCTATATTAGATATTGCGGAATTAGTAAAATCAACAAGAAGTATTATAAAGCAACAATACCCAGAATTATTGCCACATTTTAAAGTTATTATTGCACATTTTGCTCAAGGCAATATTGGAGATCATGACGTTTATAATGCAATTGTACAACCAAACACTTATGGAGATCTTTCAATGCTTCATGGAGAAGGTGCAGGAAACTTTTTTGAAGATTTTCGGAGATGGTTTAAATCTCATAATAAATATTCAGTTGATAATAGAGATTGGTCAGAGTATCTTCTATACGCTTCAGATTATCCCTATTTTGGAGATGTACATGCGCAAAAACTCCTTAAATATGTTATTAATAAACAATTTTTTGATACGGGAGGAACTCTTCGGGATATAAGGAATATACTTGGGCTAAATCAACTAAGATTGCTTCCCGAATATAATATTCCTTTAGTTAAAAAAGACGCTAAATTATTGCCTAGCACATTAATCTCTACTACTTCAAATGTCAACTCCTATGAAATGACTTTAAGGGTTTTAGCAAAGTTAATTACAGAGAATAAAATTGATATCAAAAGTTTTTGTATACAATTTAAGGAAACGTGGGATAATTTTAATGATGATATTTTACTCAATGCTGTTAAATCTACTACAAAAGAAGAAATTCCTTTTATATTAACTGACTTGGTAAAAAATCAGTTATCTCTTATAGCTCCTTTAAATAAAGGTATGGAATGGAATAAATTTGGGTATAAATACTTTAATCCGAAAGATCATGCGTTTTTTGCGTCTGCCTTTAAACAAAATTTTTTAGCCACTGATGAGAATCAGATATTAAATTGTATTACTCAAATTTTTAATTAATATCTTTATATGGAATATTTTTAAACTCTATATTATTAAAAATTCTCAGAATTTGATGATTTAAGAGGAATTTAAGTCATTTTTTTGTTTATAGAGTTAGGTTATCAACATTATTAAAAATGTTAAGTAATGTTAACAGAATTTAATAAAATTTGTTCATGCGAAGTTTGGAACACATCCCTTATTCGCACGGGCTGAAACCAGCAGCCCCTATCGGATAGATTTTGAATAAAACCATCTCCGACTACTTTTCTGAGGATATTTAATGCTCCATTTACGTCTGCATTGAGAAGATAATTCGAGCCTTTAAATAAACCTCTTTTAATTCGTTTTCCTACATATTTTTTATGATTCTGAATCGGTTCTAAATCCAGTGAACTACATTTTGAAGTGTAGGACTCATCAACTTCATGAACCTTAATTCCTACAAGTTTCGCTTTATAGGTGATCATTTGTTTAAGTTTCTGAATGGGGATATTAACAAAATTTTGGTTATTTCGCTTACCCATTCTGATATGTTGTTTTATGTCTTTTAGTTTACCCAAACAAATGTGTCCTATTTGATTCTTTAAACAATAGCCAACAATGTATTGAGCTGATTTGTGTAAATAATCCTTAATTACGGAGTTTCTATTTATTGTAATAGTATCAAGTCTATGTGTCCATTTTAAATCTTGCTTATCTTTTATAGAATAAAGTCTTGCTTTCCGTTTATTCCATTGCCGATTAATTGATTTCAATATTTTACCTGAAATTATTACTGGTTTAGAATTTTTGTTTTCTACAGTAGTTATTAAATTATTCAATCCGAAATCAATTGTTAGATAATTATATTGGTTTAATTTCAATTTCTTTGCTTTTCTTTTATAGACTATTTCAATTTCATAGAATTTTTTTTTTGGTAAAATACGTATTTGCTGATATACATCAAACTTTTTATTTTTATATTGAGGGATAGTAAGTTCTATTGAATTTTTGAAATTAGGAAATATATTCTTAAATAAACCCGACATTGTGAGAATTATATTATTATTGACAATCTTACTATTTTGATTCGTAAATATTAAAAAGTTATAATTATCTCGTTTATATTTAGGTGGTTTTGGTCTCCCGTTAAATTTTTTAGGCTCTTTCTTCCATTCTTTTAAAGAATTGAAATAACTCTTCCAATTTTTACCCAAGACTCTCAGAATTTGTTGAGAAGTCTGTGCTTTTAATAGCCTGTAATTTTTAGTGTTTTTTAAAATGAAATCCAAATCATAGTAATCTAAGCAATTTTCTAAGTGGAAATAATCTTGTCTCATATAGAAATTAGCGTGATTATACAGCTTCTTAGAAATGGAACATAACAAGTCTAAAGGTTCATTTTTAGGCATTCTAAACTTATACGCTAACTTCATTACACTTTTTTAATGGATAATAGGGAATTTAAAAAGAAACAGAGTGAAAAAAAACTAATTCTCCAATCTTTTTCTTTTATAAAAATATATACTGTCTTTTCGTCATAATAAAATCTCCCATTTGAAAAATTAACTTTATCAATGATTCCTTGTTTTACATAACTAGTTAAGGTTGTTTATGAGACTCTCAACAGAGTTAAGACTTCACCCGTTTTTATATAATAATTTGAATAGTTTTTAATAAAAAATTTAATTAAGTCTTATGATTTTTAATAAAGACAAGGATGATATTTAAAAATGTCTAAAGATAAAATAAATAGAACCAAATATTAATATAATATGAAATTTACTTGAGTTTGTCAATAGTTGTATTAATACGTAATTATAATTGCTAAGAGGTATTAAATTTGAAGGGAATTATGGTTTTAGGATTTAATGATGATGCTAAAGTATTTATTGATACTCAATTTCCTTCAAATCTCGGTGAATTTCTTGGTATCACGCCCCAAAAGCTTAAGGGGTTAGTAGAAGACCATATGCAAAGAAAGATGGAACCAAATTATGCTGAATTAGTGCTTGAAAATGAGATAAGTATAGCAAGTTTCTATACGGGTTTTTCATTCCGGCATTATGTTGGAAAACCCAATTATGCAATTACAGTTTTTTTATCCGATGACGATATTCTCTCTAAAGATTTTGAAGGGATGATGAGAAGAATTGCATATGAATTATTGCCAAAAAGGGAGGCGCTTAATTTTGATGATATTTTTGGGAGATATTATGAGATGCTGAAGAATGAAGAATTAACTCCATGCTGGGAAGAGACTGTTGAAGGTGAGACTAGCAAAGTGTTAGTTGAAATAGAAGATAAAAAAGAACTTAGAGGTACTGAAGAAGAGCAAATTGAAGATAAAACTAAAGAAGAAATTCCAACTGAACCTGGAGGTTATGATTTACTAAAAGAATTTGAGGCAATAAAAGAAAAAAACCAAGAACTTGAGGGTATGTTGGAAGAAAAAACGGGTAAATTAAGAGAACTAACAAATAAATACACAGAATTAATGGAGGAAAAAAATCAAAACAGTGAGCAGGTTGAAAAACTAAAAGCTGAAGTAAGTGAACAATATATTAAACTGGAAAAATGGAGTCAACAAATGGCAGATTTAAATGAAAACAACGCCAAATTATTAGAGGAAATAAGGGAGCTTAATGATAACCTTTCTCTTAGGAATGATGAAATAGAAGTAAAAGAAAAGAAGGTTGAGAATTTAAAACAAGAACTAGAATCAGTAGAAGAATTTCAAAAAAAAGCTGAAAAATTAATACAAGAAAAAGAAGATTTGAAAAGGATAAATTTAAGTTTAAATGCTGAAATTGAAAAGTTCGCCACTGAAATAAAAAAACTTGAAGAACAAATAGAGAAGTCTAAGAATGAAAATATGATTCATATAGATTCAATTACTAGTCTTAAAATTGAAGTTAAGACTTTAAAAGATAAAATTTCTTCTGAAACAAAAGAAAGTGAGAAATTTAAAAACGATACTTTCGATCTCAAGAAAGAAATTAAAGTTTTAAGACGGGAAAGGGACCATTATAAAAAAATTGTAAAAGATAATAATTTACTTTAATCTTTTTAAAGTTCTAAATATTGCTAAATCTAAATATTATTAAAACGTTTAAAAAAGAAGGAAATCAAGGATAAGTGAAATTTAAAGTTTAATAACACTTAAGTATTCTTTTTAATGTAATACTAAATTTCTTTTAATCTGGAGTTAATTCGTCTAAATCACTTAAATCTAAGCCTGAATCAAGAGTATCAGGAATATCAGATAAGAATTCGTCTAGAATTTCTTTCAATTCATCCCCAGAACGTTTTAGGATTAATCTAATCAGTCCAATATTGATGTCTGGATCAGAGATAAGGGTTAATACACCTTTTGGTCCGCAGCTTGACGCAAATATTTTTCCTCCAGAAAACTCACTGGTAACTATTTCTAAGTCTCCAAGTTCAAGATTTTTGCCTTGTTCTTCTGATGCACAAAAGACTGCGCTTGCGATTGCACCAATTCCATCAACATCAGCCGGAAAATAGCTGAATTTTGACACACTTGCTATTGTTAATCCAGTTCTATCAACAAGAATTACTTTCTTTATCCCGCTTTCTGACTTAATGATTTTACTTAAGATATTATCAAAACTTTTAGTGTCTAAGCTAATTTTTCACACCTTTTAGGTATTTTGATAATTTATATAATAATATTAAATTTTATTCTAATAAATATTTTCATACAGTAAATCGATTTAAAAATATTATGAAAAGATTGTTATAAAAAATTATGTATTTACAATTAATTAATTATCTTTTGTGTCCTTAGTAAACTAAGAGTAGTTTTTAAGTATTATGAGAAATAATTGGAGTAAATAACAATGGATTTTGGATTAAAAAATAAGGTTGCATTAGTTTTGGCAGCAAGCAAGGGATTAGGTTTTGCGTGTGCTAAAGGTTTGTATCGCGAAGGAGCGAATGTTGCAATATGTAGCCGTTATGAAGAAAATTTAATGTCAGCACAGAAGAGAATAAGACTTAATAGGTTGGATAAATTTGAAAATAGAGTTCATTATATCGTTGCTGATCTGAAATATGAGAAACAAATCAAACATCTGATCGAAGAAACTATAAAAGAATTTGGAAGGATAGATATTTTAGTTCACAATGCGGGTGGACCTCCCTCAGGACCTATAAGTAAGATAACAAAAGACGAGTGGAAAGATTCTATTGATCTAAATTTGCTTTCATTTATAAGAATAACTGAATTAATTTTACCCATTATGCAAAAACAGAAAAATGGGAGAATTATTGCTATTACTTCTGTATCAGTAAAACAGCCTTTACAAAATTTAGTCCTTTCAAACACAACACGACTTGGAGTTGTGGGTTATGCAAAAACATTAGCCAGTGAATATGCAAAAGAGAAAATTTTAGTTAACGTTGTATGTCCCGGTCCGACATTAACAGATAGAATGAAGGAACTAATAGATATAACAGCTCAAGAGACTGGAAAATCTGAAAAAGAAATCAAAAAAACTTGGACAGACCAAATTCCTTTAGGTCGGTTGGGTAAACCAGAGGAGTTAGCTAATTTAGTGGTGTTTTTAGCCTCAGAAAAAGCTAGCTTTATCACAGGTACAGTGATCCAAGTTGATGGGGGCTTTATAAGAGGCACATTTTAATAAGGAAAGAAGCTCACAATATTTCACTTCAATATTCCAGATTTTTTTAAAGTATAATATACAATTTTTAATCGAACTATAAAAGAGATTTTAAAAAGGAGTATTTTTATTATTATTTTAAAAATTTCTCTTATGGTTATAATAAGACCATTATAATTTAATATATAGGGTTAGAAAATTTATTCATTACAAAATCGATTTGCATTATATTTACGGTATTTATATCTGTCATATGTGAGGGATCATGGAAAAGAAAAGTAAAATTTATCTTTTTGTTTTTTTATTACTTACAATTTTAATTTTAGTTCCAATTAGTCGTTACTTATCTGATTTTGAATCATTTAGTTCGGAAAAAAGTGAAAATGTTCATTCTTCAGCTCAAAGAACAATAACAAAACAATGGATTAAAAATCCTACATTTGAAGCTCCTATAGAACCAATTTGGTACTGGGAAAATGGAACCGAAGGGGACAATTCTGATATGGACGCAACTACTAGCATAGGTCAAGCAAATTATGAAGTATTAGGCGAAATGCAAACATTTACCGTAGTATCTGGAACGGTTAATAATTCTGCTAATTCACAAGGATGGGAGCAATTTAATAAAGCGGGTTTTCTTCTTCCAGATACCGCAGAAATTCGATCCTATGGGTGTTTTGTATATCATTATTGGTATGATGATCCCAACCAATTTCCAAGTGTGCAGTGGAGAAATAATATTAGTCTACCAATTGATATGTCGGATTATATAATCACCTCTGTATCTTTAGAAGTAATTGTAAATGCAACTGTTAGTAACGATGTTGATACACCAAACGATGGTGCTTACTGGGAGAATTTTGCAATAGGCGATTCAGTTACATTCTATACGCAAATTTCGGATTTGGGATTTAATCCTCCAAAATATACGGTAGCTTTAAATAAAACGAAATATCTGGGACAAAATAGTCCAGCAATACTAACTTTAACAGATAGTTCATTAGAAACAGTAAATGATCTTGATTTAATTACCGCTCTAAACTCAGCATTTGAAAAAGACCCTGATCATTCGAATTTCACACTTACTTTAGGGATTGATATTTACTCTGAAGATAATCTTGGCGCAAGTGATCCAGACACTTTTAATGAATTAATAATTAAAAGCTGTAATTTAACTTTTACAGTAAAGAAAAAGATTGATCAATCTACAACGTTATCATGGAATCAGATTGGAAATCAACTAAGTGGAGGCAATATCCAAATAAGAGATGCGATGTTCAATTTTAATTATTCAATAGATAAAAGTTGGCCTGCCACAGCTCCTCTTTCCGAAATAAACTTTTACATTAATGATAGAAAATTTGAAGAAGGAAGTATTAAAATAAGTTCTGCAACTAGTACATCTCAAGAAGCAAAACCAGGTGGGTTTAATGTTACTACTTTTATCTTAAAAGATATAAATATTACTGCTTCAATTGAAACTTTCATTAAAGATACGTTTGAATTGAATGAAAGCATTACTATTTCAATTGATGACGTATTCCTTAATATTACATATATTGAAACCTTTACTGATTATCCAACTGAATTAACATTATTTTTAAATGGTGATGATAAAACATCTGACCCTGTAATTCAAATACCGATTGATGTTATATTAAATATAACAGTTAAATATAAAGATAGTTTAACTAGTTCTCATATCCCAAATGCTACCGTACAATTAGATGGAATAGTCTCTGGTCCTTTACCCGAAAATAAAACATATGAACAATATTCAATTTTTATTAATTCTTCCCAGTTAGGTATTGGAAGCAGAATAATTTCGGTAGAAGCTCAAAAAACAAATTATGAAAGCCAATTGACTCAAATCTTTGTTGAAGTATATGAAAGAGGAACAGTATTATCATTGTATATTAATAGTGATCCAAAAGCCGATAGTGAAACTATGCAAATTGAAGTGGATGAAGTTATTAATATTTCGGTTTTTTTTAAAGATTTTATTACTGACAATCATCTAAGTGGGGCAACTATAGAATTATTAGGATTTGGATTTCTGGAAGAAAATATTAACTATTATAATATTACTATAAACTCTAACGCTCTAAATTTAAGGACTAATATTCTAACTATTTTTGCTCAATTAAATAATTATCAAACTCAAACAATCAAATTCTTTATTTATGTAATCCAGAGATCGACCCAATTACAAATACTATTGAATGGAGGAGATGAAACTTCAGATCCTGTCATTGATGTTCCTATAGGCAGAATGATAAATGTATCTATTAGATATAAAGATAATTCCACAGGTAGTTATATAAATGGAGGGACTCTACAATTAATTGGAGAAGGATTATCCATTCCTCTAATAGAAAATACGACTTTAAATCAATATTCTACAATCTTAAATTCTACGGAGCTTCAGCTAGGTGCTAAATTATTTTCAATAGTCGCACAGGCTACAGATTATAACATTAATACTGTAAATATTAGAATTAATGTTAATAGAATACGGACAAATATCAGTACTGTTTCAGGTGAAACTAATATTTACCTTGAACCCGAAGAGTCTTATACATTAATGATCCATCTAAATGATACTGACTATGGAGGACTTATCAGAAATGCTACAGTTACTTACCGTTGGGCTCATGGGCAAGGGGAACTTAGAGATCTCGATAATGATGGTATTTATGAAGTTTATTTTGAAAAGATTCCAGGAGGCACATATATTATGACAATAACCGCTTATGCTGGTGAAAACTATGAATTTGAAGATTATGAGATTGTTATTAGCGTATCCTCACTTCCAGGATTAGATTGGAAATGGTTAGTTATTATTTTGGGTAGTAGCGCTTTAGGACTTGTAATCATTATTGTTTCTTATTTGAAACACTTTAAATATCCCCCACTAGTTAGAAAAATTAGAAAGCTTAGAAAGAAAGTAAGTAAAAACAAGAAACTTAAATCCATGCCCCTTCAAAATCGGGAAGATATTATTGAAACAAATTTAAAAAGTAAATTAGAAGTAATAGAGAAAAAAAGCGAAATCAAGGGAGATATAAAAAAAAATTTTCAAAATAATATAAAACAAGGAGGAGAAACTTTTTAGCTGGTTTAGAGGTGATATGGTTGAATAAAAAAAAAGTTACGATTTTTAGCTCAGTTTTCTTGTTTATTATTATTTTCTCTAATTTTTATATTATTTTTATAAATCAATTTGATTTCCAAACAGAAGTGGATGATAATAATAAGGATATTCATACCTCTGGTGAAATTTTACATTCCAAGCAATGGTTGGGAAATAATGAATTTTTAACTCAAGATTATTGGTTTTATCTAAAAGGAGATCAAGGAGATAATTCTACAGTTGATGCGAATATAAGTAGCAATCAAGCTAATTATATTGTTGCTGGTGAGAATGATACTTTTAATATCCTTTCGGGAAATGTAAATTCTTCTACTTGGTATGGATGGGGAATATATAACAATAGTGATTATCTTTTACCTGATCATACCGAAATTAATGCAACGGGTTGTTATGTATACCATTACTTAGATGAAGGTGAGAGTGGAGGGGCAGGTCAAGTACACAATTTTCCAAGTGTTCACTTTAAAAAGAATGTGACTATACCCGTAGATATGTCCGACTATGAAATTACATCTGCTTTACTTGAAGTGTTTTTTAACGCAAGTGTAGCTGCTAATGTTGATGCTCCTGGTGATAGTGTAGGGCAATCAGCAATTTGGGATTCAGCAACTTTCTATATTGAAATTTCAGATTTAAACAGTAGTTATGCATTTAGGGTTGCCGAAAATAAAACAGAAACCTTAGGACAGGATAGTCCTCCAATATTAACTATTCCTAATAGGGAACTATCTTATGTAAGCGAGAATGATCTCATAACTGCCTTAAACCTGGCATTAGAAAAGGACGTTGGTCACTCTAAATTTACAATAATAATGGGCATAGATATTTATTGTGAAGATAATGATTTTCCAGATTATGATTTATGGAATGCTTTAATCTTCAATTCTTTTAATCTTACATTCACTTATGAAAAAAAAATCGATCAATTTTCTTCAATATCATGGAATCAAATTGGTAATACAATTTCAGGAGGCAATATCCAAATCACTGATGCTAGACTTGCTTTTATGTATAAAATTGATAAGTTATGGCCAACAGCGGAATCACCATTTTCTGAAATACGAGTTGTAATTAACGATAATCAACACACGGAGACAATTAAATTAAGTTCCGCTAATGAAACTTTTCAGGAAGCTAAACCAGGAGGTTTTGATGTTACATATTTGATTTTGAAAGATGTTAATATCTCGGTTTCAATCCAAGTATTTATTGCCAACACTTTTGCATTAGAAAATAATATAACGATTTCAATAGATGATGTGTACCTTAATATTACATATGCAGAAACTATTCCGGATATTCAAACGAAATTAGATTTATTTTTAGAAGGCGATAATAAAACAATTGACCCATTTATTCAAATCCAGTCAAATGAATTGTTAAATATTACAATTAAGTACGATGAAAAGCAATCTGGGACACATATATCTAATGCTACTGTTCAATTACAGGGAAAAATATCAGATTTTATAAATGAAAGTATAGGATCTCAACAATATTCTATTTTAGTAAATACATCCCAATTAGGAATCGGAGTTAAGACTTTATCTGTTTCCGCCCAAAAGGATAATTACGAAACCCAATTCCTCCAATTTTTCGTGGAGGTTACCGAAATATTTTCAGAATTGTTATTGTATGTAAATAATACTTTAACATATGATAGTGATACAATAAATGTTGAAGTGAATCAATTTTTAAACATTACAGTTTACTATAGAGATAATAATACAAAACAACATTTAAGTGGCGCAACAGTTAGTTTATCGGTATTTGGAGAGCTAAATGAAACTTCTAATCATTATAATATCACAATTTCTACAAATGACTTAGAACAAGGAATTACTGTTCTTACTATTAACGCCTTAATTGAAGATTATAAACCTCAGACTATTCAATTTTATGTTGAAATATCTGAAAGAGCAACAGACATCCAACTTTTTATAGAAAATGAAGAAAAAACCTTAAATCCTATTTATGAAATCACTATTGGAGAAATGCTTAATATCACTATTAAATACCTTGACAATATCACAGGATTTCATATCAATGGGGCAATTGTACAGGTTAATGCTGAAACCTTCTCAGAAAATTTAACAGAATATATCGCCTTAAATCATTACTCGGCTTTATTTAATACTTCATCTTTACAAATTGGAGTTAACTTGATAAATATCATAGCATATAAGAATAATTTTATGATTAAAACAATATTGCTAAGATTAACTGTAAGAAAAATAAGAGGAGTAATTATGACACAATCGGGAGATACATTTTTTGAAACAGAACCAGGAGGGGGAATATTGTTAAGTATTGTTTTAAATAATACGGATTTTGGGGGAATTATTAAGAATGCCACTGTTACATATAGATGGGCTTATGGACAGGGAGAACTAACAGATCTTGACAATGATGGAGTTTATGAAATATATATCTCAGATATCCCTGAAGGTATTTATACTATAACAATTAGTGCTTACGCTGGTGATGATTATGCGTTCCAAAGTTTTGACATAACTATAAGTGCCATTCCTGCTGTTGGTGAAGATTTAGGTTGGCTTGTATATTTATTAATTGGAGGTATTGCAGGTCTTTCTTTATTTTTTGTATTATACCAAACTCATTTAAAATACCCTCCTATGGTTAGAAAAATACGGAAGCTAAAAAAGAAAATTAGGAAAGAAAAGAAATTAAAAACAATTCCATTAAATAACCGAAAAGAAATTATGGAAAGAAATTATAAAGATCAAATTAAAATCTTAGAATTTGAACAAGAACAATTTAAAAAAGCTAAAAATTTTAAAAATTTAGAAAAAATTAAAGAGGAGTGAAATATAGATGCCAAAAGGATTTATAATAACTAGGTGGACCGATGAAGGTTTGAAAGTACAGTTTAGTTATCCTCAAACTATAATCGTAGATTTAGATGATATGATGAGAATTTTTTATGCTCATATTACTGGAGCCGCAGAAGCTGGTAATGTATTGGTTAGATTGGAAAAAGCACGGGCAAATGTTTCCAGTTACTTTACAGGTATGGATTCCAAAGTACCATTTATGGTTAATTTGATGCTGGAGTTAGATGAAGAACCTGAAATATTTGGTGAAACCGTAATTTCAGAAATTAATACCAATACAATGAATTATTTAAATGCGATGGTAGAAAATCCCTCTCGAAGCTATGAGATTAATGAAGAGTTAAAAGATTATCTAAAATCATCTCTTTTTCTCCTTGAACGTCTTAAAAATCTGAGTAAAGAACAAAGAATGGCTCAAATTTATGTTAGTGAAAAGGGAAGAAAAATATTAGAAACATTACAAGACAAAGCTTATGCTCGAAAGGAATTAAGAGATAGTTTAGAAGTTAAATTAGGAAGATCAATTTATAATCTCGAAATTACCTTAGACCCTTTTATTAAAACTGATTTAATTAGGCAAGATTGGATAGAGGGTGATCAAGATATATCGTTGTTTTTACTCTCCGATTTTACAATCTTAAGAACACCAGCAATTAAAGTAATGGAAGATGCAGAAAAGAATTTACCCACACAGAAATTGGCTCAGAAATATTTGGAAGAAGTCAAAAGTTTTTTTGGGTCATACGAACCTAATTTTGAAGATAACATAAAAGTAGCTAACAACATGATAAATCCAGATAAATACGATTTTATAACACTTTTTAGGGATAAAGCATATCCTATCAATAAAATCCCAAAAAGCCCGGGGGAAACTTTTGATCAAATTAAAGAGTTTTTAAATTTATTAGAAAAAGACAAAATAATTACATTTATAACAGATGACAAAGGATTAGATTGGATTTTCCTCTTGACTGATGTTATTGCACATACTTTTTATCCAGAATATATGATTGAAAATATTAGAAAAAATATCAGTGATAAAAAGTTAAAAAAGAATACTGCTATTAAACATTTAGAACTTCTTGAACAGGTTTATAAAAAATAACCAAATTAGGTGTCTTCGTAGAAAATGTCTTCTGAACAAGATGAATTTAAGTCGACTAAACAAGTTTTAGAACTAATTGGATTAACTCAAGATGAGGTTGATACATACTTCCATCTAACTGGTAGAGGTCCGGTTTTAGTTGGAGAAATAGCCCTTTTAGTAGATGTTCCCGAAGAGAGAGCAGCTCAAATCGCAAAAAACCTACTTAATAAAGGGCTGGTAAGAGAAGTTCCCGGAAAAACACCTTTCTATGTTGCCTTACCCCCCTATACTGCTTTATTAAACCAAATTGGGCAATTTAAAGAGGTTGTAAAAACTATTCGGGAATCAACTCCAAAAACTTTAGAATTAAAATTTCGCGAAATTGAAGAACAATCAGCTAAAATTGGAAAACTCAATGAATATCGTAATTATATCCATATGATGAAGACAAATCTACCAGCTCAATTGAAGTCCCAATTTAGTAGAGTAGAAAAAGAGCTAGAGAGTGTGAAGAGATTTCAAGAAATTCGAAGTTTTATATTGAATTTAAGAGAAATAGTACCAGATGAAATTGTTAAAGAATTTGGAATTGTAGAAGAACGCTTAGATAAGATGAAATCAGAGATCTCAGATGCGTTTGAAAAACAATTTAGGATTGGCGCACTCAAAAGCATGGCAGAAAAAATAGTATCAAAGATTATTTCTGAGCAATTTGTTGATTTAACTGATTACTTTAAAGAAAAGTTTGTAAAAACAATTGAAAATACTTTAGATCAAGTAACCAATCAACTCGCAACGATATCAGATGCTGCAGGAGAGATGTCTAGCGATTTGGGCGATGTTTTTACGGATATAGAAGGAAGATTAAGAGAAACTCTAGAGGATTTAGATCAGAGAATATCTACGGTTTATGAGGACGTTGAAAAAGGTATTGAAGACCTGAAACAACTGTTCCAAAAAGAAATTTACAAAACCCTTGAAGAAGATATCATGATGAGTATCATTAACCAACTTGATCTCTCGCAGGATACAATGACAGAGTTTTGGGAAAGAAGTAAAAGAGCTTCAATGTTAACGTTTAAAGATGTTTGGTTTGTTAGAAGTGTTGAAGGAATAAGAGCCCAGATTAATGAAGCACTAACTCGATTGAAAATGAGAGTTCATATAATAGCGCCTAGATTAGCCGATGTAGATTTAGTAGCTCTTTCTAAAGTAAAGAAACATACTAATGTAAGAATTTCTACTAATTTTAATTTGGGTGATCCGAGAGATAAAGCTAAACTTGCTGAAATTGTAAAGCATACTAACATGAGTGTTCGACATTACCCAAGAGAAAATTTATGGGCTATTAATAGAGACTTTGAAGAAGTTGTAGTATGTGCCGTATCAAAAATAGAAGGAGCAGAATTGGAAATCGCTGGTATGGGATCGATCCTTGAAGAACATGTAAAATTATTTGCAGGTGTTCTTGAAGAGGTATGGATGCAAGCTAAAAAAATAAGCGATGAAGAAATTAGATATTCTTTAGGTGCTGATTTTCAAGCACCACCTCAAAAGAAATTTGAACCTACTATACCAAAAACTACTATTGGCGTTAAAAAGGAAATTAGTATGCCCAAACCAAAGACTTTATTTAAAACTGAGCCTGTAATTAAAACACAACCTGTGCCGAAAAAAGTAGAGCCATTGGAACCTTTAAAACAAAAGCCAAAAATAGACCAACAACCTTTAGTTGAGCCTCAGAGCAAACCACATCCTAGCATTGAAATTCCTAAACCCATAACTACAGATTTAGGAGGAAAATCAGTATCAGAATTATTTACTGAAATATTAAATAATTTAGATAATAAGTTAGCCAGTGAACTTTCTTCTGATATTGAATTTTTGCGGAACAAAATAGTTGAAGAAAGGGGATATTCCAGAGTTCTAAGTCAAATGAGTATTACTATTGCTGCTCTTAAAACAATCCCTAAATTGCTTTCTAGAGCAGAAAGGGAAGATACAGATAAAAAAATAAAATTTTGGAAGAAACAGCTGAATCTATAAAATCTAGAAAATTTTTATTCAATTATTAACTCTTCTTGTGTTTTAGTAATTTCTTCAAAAACTACTTTTTCTTTCTGATCTAGAATTCTAATTTTTGTAAAAGACCAGATTATTATTGTGAAAGCTATTCCAAGAAGAGCACTTACTAGATATAAATTATTGATACCCATCAATTCTGCTAAAGGTCCCGAAATTATTGCTCCAATTGGTGTAATCGCCATAGAAATCATATGATCAATCGAAACCACTCTACCAATTTTATCTTTTGGGACTCCAGTCTGTAAAATTGTCATATAGATCGCCCAATTGATTGGAAAAGTAGAAAAAGCCACTAAAACGCATATCCCAATAAATATAAAATTGCCTGTAGGAGCTAATATAACTGATCCGTATGCGATAAAGAAAATTATTGTTAATAACATCATCGTTGTCACTTTATGCTTCCAATTTTTCTTTACTGATGAAATCAATGCACCTGATATACTGCCTATCTGTGAAAAAGTCATAACTAGAGCATAACTAAGAGGTTCTCCAAAATGTACAAATTTAACAAAATAAGGTATTAACACCATAAAGGGCCGAGTAAAAAAATTCGCCAGCATCGCATAAAGCATTAAACTAAGAAGTCCAGGAATTGCATTTACTATCTTAAACCCTTCTTTAAAATCCTTAATGAAGGTTTTTTTCACTTTTTTAATAGAATTATCAGAAGCAGAAGGAATTTTTACGAGAAGGAGGGGAATAAGAGCAATAAGGAATGTAAAAATGTCAATTAATATTAAATTAGCAACGGGGATAATTTCCAGAAGAAATCCCGCTAGAATTGGACCAATTATCATCATAAGAAAATTTATTCCATTAATTCTACTTAATTTATCTTTTGGAACCATTGTAGGAACAATCGCATTAACCGTAGGTAGGTGTATCGCTTGAAGTATACTACGTAAAGTACTTATTGTAATTATTAACCAAACGTTCAAAATTTTCAGAAAAAATACCAAAAATAAAAAAAACGTCACAAATGCTTGGAAACCGTCTATTAAAATTAAAATCTTTTTCCGATCTAATTTATCAGATAACACTCCTGCGATGGGAGTCACTAGTATTTGCGGAATAAAAAATAAGAATGACATTATCGCTAAATATACTGCATTCCCTGTTTCAATAGTTACCCACCACGTAATCACAAAATAAACAACTATAGACCCTAATAAAGAAAATTGTTGCCCAAACAGAAAAAATAAGTATTGCTTAAATGTTTTTTTTGTAGGTTCTTGATCCATTCAAATTTTCACTATTTCTTCTTTAGATAATTTAAAATCTAATTCGATTTATAGTTTAAGTCTAAAAACTTCATGAAAAGTATGAACTTCATTAGAACTATAATACATCTTCTTCAAAATATATTTAAATTAAAGATTATATAAAATAAATAAAAAAGTAAAGGAGGGATTAACACTCCCTCCTCCGCAATCTATGGAAATGGAAAATTTTAGCGTGAATTCTTACAACGGGTCTCTTTTTCAACCAATTTAAATACTTCCATTACTGTGAATAATAATATAACTAAAAGAATACTCAAAATTAAAAACGGGTCCATTAATAACCCACCAATCACAATGAATAACGAGATCACCACAATTGACCCCGTCAAAATAAGGGTGTTCACAATAATAGCATATACCAAGCTATTTCTCGCCTTAATCATCTCTGCTACTTTTCTCAGATAAGATTTTTTAAGCTCCTGCTTTTCCTGAACAATCTCAACAGGTTTGTAATTTTCCTTTAAAATATTTTCTTTAGCAAGATCACATCGGTTAAGTTCCCATTCTATAAATTTTTCCTTGGATACAACCATCTTCTCTCTCACCTATACTTCATTAATAAGCCCTAAAATAATTTAGAAATCCATATCGATCCGCCAGGTTTCGAATGTTTATTAGCTCTTCATGGTATTTAACGTGTTTATCCATTAGCCTTAGTACGTTTTTCTTTAGCTTTTTCTTAACTTTTAGCTTAACTACCCCTTTCTTTACTTCAACAAGTTGAATATCCTCCTTTGGAATCTGGAGCATCTCCAAAATCATTTGCTCCACTTCTGCCGCCTCCATCGAATCAGGAAGCTTCAAAACCATAACCTCTTGAATCATTTCAGTTTATGCCTCCCTAATAACAGAATTAATTTATTTTTTGATTTATTCTTGGCACAACTCCGCTCTACACGAGGCAGAGCAAAAATTCCTACACAACCATCTTTTTACGCGTTCTATTATTTTCATTCTTTATGGGCTCCCCATATACTTCTTAATCTTTGATAAGCTTGATATTGAAAAATAAAAAAAATAAAAATTACACTAGAAATTTTTATATACCGGATTATGAATTATGATAATATCAGAAAGTCTTACCTTCTCGCTTTTATTCATTCTTTTTCCCTCCATATTATTGTTTTTTCTTAGCTCTCTTATTCTTTATGGCATAATACACATAACAAATAGGTCCTTTTTTCATGTTTTTCACTTAAATTTTTACTTTTTTATATTTTCTTTTCCATTCTTGATGTTTTATTATTTTGTGAGCGTGAATTTAATATTATAAATTTAAAAAAAAATTTAAAAAGAATTTAATCTTATTCCGTATGATCTCGCATCTAATCTAACCTTTGCATCTTTTATGCAAATTTTCCCTTCATGATATTTCGCAAATCTTTTCGCTGAGGTTTTCTCAGATTTAACTTCCAATTTCTCTACTTTTTTAGCTACTTCTTTGATCTCAGGAAGCTTAATCAAAATTACTTGCTCCAGTTTCTCTAACACTTGAACCATTTTTCTTTTCAACTCTCTTTTTTTTAGTTTTTTCTTTTTTTTTTCCTTAATTTTTAATAGGAAAATACTTTATTTATAGGTTCCTACTCCGGACTTCTTACCGAAGTATCAACTTCGGGTGAACTGCGAATGAAGTTTGAGAGTGTAAAGTTTAAAAGGAAGTTTTAATAATATTTATTTAAGATAAATATTAATGAGCTCATGAAGTGATAATATTTGAGTAAATCAAAGGGTCTTATATATCCTCCTGAGGATGTTTTGAAGCCATCGCTTATTAAAAAAAATTATGAATTAATTATTCTATGGATGTTAAACCGTAATGAATCATGTGGATGGTCAGATTTTACAGACTATATGGAGAATCAATTAATTCCAGAGTCGACACTATCCACTTATCTAAATACATTAAAAGGGGAAGGATATTTAGAAAAACCTGAAAGGAATAAATATATAATAACTTCTGAAGGCAAAGACCATTTAAATGAATTAATTTATTTAAAGGAAACTGGTGGGAGAGATTTCGTTTACCCTCCAGAACTTCTTCTAAGACAGAGGAATTATGATCATTGGATTCTTTGGATGTTATATAATAATGAATCTTGTAGATGGTCAGATTTTACTAGTGAACCGCTTAATATTAATCAATCCTCATTATCTAAAAATATTAAGAAGCTTGCGGAAAATGATTTTATAAAGAATGAAAATAAGGAATATTTTATAACTCAATTAGGGAGATCAGAATACTTTAATATGCTAAGGGAATATGAATTAGATCGTCAATCGATTTTAGAAGAGGAAAGTAAACGTATACTAGAATTGACTAAATTTACAAATGAGTTTTTTGAAAAATACGGGATTGATGATGATGGAATTAAATTTAGATTTCTGAATAATGTTTTAAAGTTAAATTATTCTAGGGTCGAGAATTTGTTAGAAGAAGAGGAGGATTTTAACAAGATTTTACTATTTTTATCTATAAATCATCCAGATCAATATCCTGATTATATTTCACCAGAAAGATTTGCCCATGAATATAATCTGAAGAAAACCACTTTAGATTTTTTCATAGAGAAGATTGTGGAAGAGGAATTTTATGATATCAAGTTTTTTAAATTAGAAACCTATCCTAATAAAGAGTATTATTTCCAGGCGAATGAAAAAATCGAAAGACTATTAAGAGCCATAGTAGACGATTATATTACCAGATTTACGTATTTAAATAATCTATATGAAAATACTAGTAAAAAAGCTCCTGCATTAACAATTTCTAATATAATTGAAAAAATTCTGAGTGAGATTTGTACTAGTTTATTTAATGATGATTTGCGAGATGCATTAACAAGTTTTTTACCAAATTATATCAAATATTTAGCATATAAAATTGAAATGGAGAAAAAATTAGTAACTGGAGACTCTAAATTAGAAGGCTTAATTTGGCAGACGATTTCAGAAGAATTTGAAACCTTTACTTCCAAAAAAAGTAAGGGAAAAGGAGATGAGGTGGATTATGCATTGGATCACAGTATATTTGAGGCTTTAAACCTTTATTATTTGTCAAAATTGGATTTTATCGAATATAATGAAATAGAAGAAAAATATGTGACTTCAAATCAAGAATTATTCAATGAGATTATAAGACTGTTAAAAAAAGGAGAATTTTTAAAAGCAAGTGCCTTATATAAAGAAAGGGAAAACCACTTAGACGAGATCGAAAGTTTAATCTTCCAGGATATAATAATTACTTCACAATCTAAATTCGAAGAATCAGTTGAAGTAACAAGTAAATTAATTAAAAAGATACCAACTGACTATATTGGATATTTATTTCAATCATTAACATACTTTTTAATGGATGATTTAGAGAAATCTCTAGAGGTTATTGAGGAAGGGATAGAAAATGCTTTTGATATTTCCTTAATCTCTCAGAAAGCCCAAATTTTAATGAAAAAAGATGAAGAACAAGAAGCTTTAAAATTAACTGAAGATGCTTTATCTACCGTTCCAAACAGTGTACTTCTATTACGTACTAAATTTTCAGCAATTATTAGTGATCCATTTTGTTGTACTCTACCACCTGATAGGCCTTTAAGTGTAATTGATTCTGCAATCAAGTTAGAGCCAAAGAAAAAGGAATTTTTGGTTTTGAAGGCGATAATCTTATGTATTACTAAAAGATATAAAGAAGCAGAGGAAATAATTAGAGAGGAAATAGATTTTAATATATTTAAGAAGAATCCTGGTATTGATACACCGGCATTTTTACTTTTAGTATATTCATGTATAGGGCGTGGAAAGTTTGATGATGCTTTTGAAATAGCAAACAACGGAGTAGTTATTTATTCGAATCATCCCATTTCTTATCTTACAAAAGCTCTTGTAATTGGGTATTCTCTTATCTATAATATTAAATTAGAGGAAGCAAATTCAGACGCCTTTATAGAACTGATTGATAGAGCATTTGATTCTGAACCAATCAGATCAAATCAAGCTCTTTATCTTCAGTTTAAAGCACTTGTTTTACAACAGGTAGGGGGGTATGAGGAAGCCCTAAATGCATTAGAAGAAGCAATTGGATTGAATCCAAGGGATTACGATTTACATATTTCAAAAATTTATTATTTGATGACTTATGATAGGGAAAACGAAGCAATTAACTATATTGATGATATTCTTGGTCAAGCACCAAAACTAAAAGCAAGATTGAATAAACTCAAATCATTTATATATTTTAAAACTCAGAATTATGAGGCAGGATTAAAAGTTATTGATGATGTAATTAAGGAGTATCCAGA
>JBATUM010000309.1:0-10948 GCA_049671145.1 Promethearchaeia archaeon | reverse complement strand
AATAAATTAGGTTCTATTGGGAAAGAATGCATTGGAACAGATCGTATAAAACTCTTAGATGAAGAAGGGAATTCAGTACCTGTAGGAGAAATTGGTGAATTATATTCTCGTGGGCCACAAATGTTTGATGAATATTATAAGTTACCAGACAAGACTAAAGAATCTTTTAAAGGAGAATTTTTTAGTGCTGGTGATATGGGTAAAAAAGATGAAGATGGTTTTTATACTCTTGTAGATAGAAAAGCTAATATGATAATATCTGGCGGAGAACATATTTATCCTTCTGAAGTTGAAAAAGTAATTATATCCAATCCTTCAGTTGTAGAATGTGCTGTAATTGGATTGCAAGATTACAAATGGGGCGAAAGTGTGACAGCTGTTTGCATTTTAAATAAAGAAGTATCTTCTGATGAATTTACTAATGATATACGTCTATATTGCGAAAATAAATTAGCAAGATTTAAAATCCCAAAACAAATTTTAATCATTAATTCAGATGAGATGCCTAGAACTGGTTCTGGTAAAGTAATTCACCGATTATTACGAGAACGATTTAATAAAAAAAATAATAATAAATAAAATAGAAAGTAAAAATTAAACAAGGTTATAAAAAAAATGTCTTTTAAAAATGCTTACATTCCCTATGGTCTATATTGGAGCACTCCTTTTAGTAGGTGGCAAGGGAGTTTTCAAAATCTCCATGCAATAAAATTTGCAGCAGAAACAACAACTAGGTTTTTAACGAGTAAGGAAATATCTCCCAATGAATTTGATGAAATCATATTAGGTATTACTATTCCCCAACTCTATTGTTTCTATGGAGGACCTTGGTTAGCAAGTATAATTGGAGCCAGAGATGTTACCGGACCTATGATCAGTCAAGCATGTGCTACTGGAACCAATTCTGTTTCGATTGCTGCTCAAAATATAGAAACGGGAATAAATGAAAATGTGCTTGTTGTATGCGCAGATCGTTGTTCTAATGGACCTCACCTTGTTTATCCCAATCCTCAAGCCCCTGGTAGTACATTGGATTCTGAAGACTGGGTTTGGGATAATTTTGGACGAGATCCTTATGCTAAAAATGCAATGATCGAAACAGCTGAGAATGTAGCTAAAGAAGTAGGGATTACTAAAAAAGAACAAGACGAACTCACCCTAATGCGTTATAATCAGTATCAAGATGCTCTAAAGGATAATAGAGCATTCCAAAAGAAATATATGATAGAACCAATCGAAGTTAAAGATCGTTCTGGTAGAAAGGTGATAGCTACTCTAGAAGGAGATGAGGGCATTTATCCAACTACAATGGAAGGTCTCTTGAAGCTTAGGCCTGTGCTTCCGGAAGGAACAGTAACTTATGGGACTCAAACGCATCCTGCTGATGCAAATTGTGGCATTATAGTTACTACAAAAGAAAAAGCAAATATTTTAAGGAAAAGAGAAGATGTTGAAGTTAAAATTGTATCTTATGGAGATTATAAAACAAAAAAGGGATATATGGCAATGGCTATTGTTCCTGCTGCAAAAAAAGCTTTAGAAAATGCTAAGGTTTCCATGGGTGACATATCGGTAATTAAAACACACAATCCTTTTGCTGTAAATGATGTTTACTTTTGCAAGGAAATGGATATCGATTGGAAGGACATGAATAATTATGGAAGTTCACTTATTTTTGGCCATCCACAAGCACCTACAATGTTGAGGATAATAATAGAATTAATTGAAGAATTGGTGTTAAAAGGGGGAGGTTACGGGTTAGCAGATGGTTGTGCTGCTGGAGATACAGCAGCAGCTATGGTATTAGAAGTATCCGTTGATTGAAAAAATATATACAATTTAAGGCGTGTGATTTGTATAGGAAAGAAATAGCAGCTACAAATAAATTAAAACAATTAATGTCTGATTATTATCATAAGTTAGATCATTACTCTAAAAGTGATGATAAAAAGGTTGCTTGGTGCTCTAGTGTAGGTCCCGCAGAAATTTTAAGAAGTTTAGGATTTGAAGTTTATTTCCCAGAAAACCATAGTGCCTTATTGGGGTCCTCAAGAGTAGCAACAGATCTAATTCCATATGCTAACGCAATAGGATATTCACCTGAGATTTGTTCTTATCTTACTGCAGATATAGGTGCTTATTTAAAAAAAGTTACACCATTAACAAGAATATACCCTAAAATTAAGAGTGTTCCAAGACCTGATGTATTGGTATTTAACACAAATCAATGTAGGGAGGTACAAGATTGGTTTGGTTGGTATGCGAATGAATATAAAGCCCCTTTAGTTGGTATTTCTACACCTAGAAATGTGGGAGAAATTACTAATACGCAAATTACATTCATAGCCAAACAGATGGAGGAACTTATCGAAGTCTTAGAAAAGATTTCAACCATTAAATTCGAAATGGAGGAGCTTAAAAAGATAGTCTCTCTCTCACGTGAATGTTCTGATCTTTGGAAAAAAGTTCTGGACACTGCGGCCACTATCCCTTCACCCCTTACTTTTTTTGATGGAACTATTCAGATGGGACCTGCAGTTGTTTTGAGAGGAACCCAACAAGCTGTAGATTATTATAAGATTCTATTAACAGAACTACAAGAGAGAGTAGAAAATCATATAGGCGCTATAGATAATGAGCGTTTTAGGCTTTATTGGGAAGGAATGCCTATTTGGGGAAGGTTAAGACACTACTCAGAGTTATTTGCAAGTCTTAAAGCATGTATAGTCGCTTCAACTTATTGTAATAGTTGGATTTTTTCTGCTTTTAATGAAAAAGATCCATTTAAAAGCATGGCAAAAGCATATAGTGAAATCTTTATATCACGTTCAGATGAATATAAAGAGATATATCTTAAGAAAATGATAAACTACTTTAAAATCGATGGTATTCTCTTTCATGATGCAAAAACATGTCCACATAATACCAATAGTCGCTATGGAATGCCTCAAAGACTTGAAGGTGAGACTGAAATTCCTACCTTGATTTTGAATGGAGATTTAAATGACTTAAGATGCCTCTCTGATGAACAATCAAGAACAAGCATAGAAGCATTTATAGAACAACTAGAAGATCGTTAAAGATCAGAATTAAACTAAAACATTTTTAAGTGATAATTTAATAGAATGATTTGAAAATAAGAGCGAAATGAAAAATGGTAAATATAAAAGCTATTGAAATAAAAAACTATATTGATAAAAAATTTGTTACAAAATGGTATCAAGTTTCTCAAGAAGCTATAAATAAATTCGCTGATCTCACAAAAGATCATCAATATATCCACATTAATCCTGAAAGAGCAGAACAATCAATTTATGGCAAAACCGTTGCTCACGGTTTTTTTGTTTTATCTATGTTGGGGTTCTTTACTTTACAAGATGGTGAAAGGGATTTAATGCAATTTTATATAACAGATGCAAAAGCAATAATTAATTATGGATTCGATAAAATTAGGTTTATATCTGCTGTTCCAGTAGGCTCTTTTATTCGTGATGTATCATATATCTCTAAAGTTGAGCTGGTTGAAAAAGGTATGAAATTCACATCACATCATACAATTGAAATTAAAGGACAAGAAAAACCTGCAGTTATAGCAGAATGGATAAATCTGCTTATTTTATAGGCTTTATCCTCCTACTAAAGGAAGGGAAATAACAATTTGATCTCCATCCTTTAATTTTGTGTTTAATTCTTCTAAAAATAGATAATTTCGTCCATTTATTAGAATGACTATATGTGTTTCTAAATTTCCTTGGGCATCAACAAAGCTTTTCCTTAATTTCTTCCCATACTTACCCATAAATTGATCGATTACATCACCTAGTGTATTCACATCTGAGTAATCAATCTGTGTTAATCCAACATCAGCCGAAAATATCGCCATCAATTTTAATATGACACTTGCCATTAAATTCTAAATAATAAATTGTTGTTAAAAATTTTTTCCAAAAGAATTTTAGAAATTAATCAAAAGATTAAAAATTTTTTCTAATCTTATCTAATCTATACCAAAATTATCAGTTAATTTCATAAATAAATAACATAGATTGCTGTAAAATTCTCAAATCAAGGGAAGTGGATGAAATCTAAAAATGAATTCATTGAACAATTAAAAGAGATTTTAAATAAAAATCAAGTATTGACAGATTTTGAAGATCTTTATGTATACTCTTTTGAAAAAACCTTTTTAGACCAAATCTATCCCAAACTTGATATTGTGGTCAAAATATCCTCTTTAAAAGAAGAACAAGAAATCTTGGAATTGGCTAAAAAGAATAAGATAGTAGTAATTAAAAGAGGGGATGAATCCCCATCACGTCTTAATAAAGATACTATACTCCTGTTAGATAATGTAAAAATTCCCAACTTGGAAGGTTGTATTGAGGAAATAGGAGATAAAGATAAATTTATTAAGAGGATTGATAGAGATGGGTATAACGCCCATAGAAATCTTGCTTTAGCAGTTCAGAACCTATTATTCGGAAAAACTTTGAATAAGTGTCAACAATGTATCACCTGTTCTGGTTATTGTACAATATCTCCTTCCTTTAACGGAATTGAGACATGGAGCTCTAAGGGAAAAATTCTTATAGCCAGAGGAGTAATGAAAGGAGAGCTAACCTTTTCAAATAAAGTTATAGATACGCTATATGCATGTACGAAATGTGGACTCTGTTTTGCTCAATGCTTCCAAGATTTGGAGTTTCATGAGGCAATACTTTATTTAAGAAGAAAAATTGCTGAAAACAACTTGGCTCCACAAGTTTTTTATACAGCTGCTAAAAATATTTCTGAACATGGAGATCCTAGCGCAACTACCATTGATCGAAGGCTCCTACGAATAAAAAATATGTCTAATTTAGTTTTACCAGAAATAGCAGAAACTCTCTGTTTTTTAGGTTGTACTACAGCAACCAGAACACCCAAAACAGCTGAAGCATTTATCAACATTTTAACTGATTTAAACCTTGATTTCACAATGCTAGGGAAAAATGAAGGATGCTGTGGCTATATTTTGATCTCAACGGGATTATGGGAACAAGCTAAAAAAGTTGGGAATGAACTCATTAAAAAGATTGAAAAAACAAGAGCAAAAACCATTATTACACCTTGTTCAGGATGTTATTACACCTTTACAAGGCTTTATCCTGAAATCCTTGATCTTAATATACCATGTGAAATCCTTCATACATCCCAATTTCTTGAAAAAATGATTAAAGAAAAAGAAATTAGACTTAAACCATTGAATTTAAAAGTGACTTATCATGACCCATGCTCACTTGGAAGACATAGTAAAGTTTACGACCCACCACGTAATCTATTGAAAGCTATACCAAATCTTGAGCTGATTGAAATGCCACTGAATAGAAATTGTGCAAGATGTTGTGGAGGTGGAGCTGGACTTTGGACATTTAATAACAAGGTGAGTTTAGAAACAACACAATTAAGGCTTAAAGAAGATATAATTCCAACAAATGTTGACATTTTAACAACTGCTTGTCCACAATGTCAATTAAACTTTCGGTTCGCTTCTCGTATGAATTCTATAACCAATAATTCGATAAAAATTTGTGATATTACAGAAATGGTTGACGCAGCTATGAAAAATGAAAATTTTAATTGAAAATATTAAATCGATAATTATTGCTCACTTTTATTGATTTTTCAATCTTTTATTTAGCTAATCCTCGAATCTTAGGTTGATCAGGCCATGGCCAAGAAATTCTGTATTTAATATTACAGTGAGGACATGTGGCTTCTTTAACATTAGATTGAACTGGAAATCGCTTTAAGCAATTTAAACATCTACATTTCAAACCTTCACTCATGTATAAGTCACATCTTTTTTCTAAATATTTAATTTAATTAATTATGAGTTGAGAAGCTAATCATATTATATTAATTGCCATTTTAATGTAAAACGGTTTCCATTACAAAATTTTTATTACCTTATTAATAATCAGTTTTTCTTTGATTTATTTAAATCTAATGGAAACTTTAAATAAAAAGTTAATTTATTTAATTTTTGAAGTGAATACAACTTAAAATTTACCTTCTTGATTTATTTCTGTTGAAAATGTGGGCACAATTTCCCACTCCACTAAAAAAATTAAAGATTTGTGGTTTAGCGAGATTAGGAGGTAGAGGTGGTACACTATAGTTTGGAATAAAAAAATTGCCTATATTGATTTATCTAGTGGAGAAATAACTAAAAAAGCGATTCCAAAATCAATCCGCAAACAATTTTTAGGTGGTAGAGGTATAGATATGTATCTTTTATATAATCATCTATCACCTAGAATTGATCCTTTAAGCCCTGAAAATGTTTTACTTATAGGTGCTGGATTACTTACTGGAATACCCGCACTCGGGAGTGGAAGATGCGATATCGCCTCAAAATCACCATTAACTGGTGCAGTTGGCGACTCTAATATTGGAGGTTTCTTTGCACCTGAAATGAGAATGGCTGGTTTTGATCACTTAGTAATAAAAGGAAAAGCTGAGAAACCTGCTTATATTTGGATACATGATGGAAATATTGAAATACTAGAGGCAAGTCATCTTTGGGGAAAGGATACTTTTAAAACACAATCTTTAATACGTTCAGATCTTGGAGATGAAGAAATTAAATCTTTAGTAATAGGCAATGCGGGTGAAAATCTTGTACGATTCGCTAATGTAAGAACTGGAATGAAAAATTCTGCTGGACGTACCGGTATGGGTTGTGTTATGGGTTCAAAAAATTTAAAGGCAATAGCTGCTCGTGGAACGATGGATATAGAATTTGCTTATCCAGAACAATTATTAGATTATTGCAAAGAAATGATTGATATGGTTATGAAAAATCGTTATTCAAGGGCAGCATCAAAATGGGGTACACTCGTAATATATAGCACCACCAATACAACGGGATTGATTCGAACTAGAAATTTTCAACTAAACCAGCTAGATCAGGGTTGGGAAATTGAACCTGAAGAAATGGATAAATATACAATTGGGATGTCAGGTTGCTATGGATGTCCTGTTAGCTGTCGTCACCGTTATTTATTAAAAGAGGGTCAATTTGCGCCTATTTTTGCAGAAGGCCCAGAATACACTTCGCTAGGAGCATTTGGCACTATGGTAGATTGCAAAAAGATGGAAACAATTCTTGTAGCAAACCATCTAGTGAACAAGTATGGCTTAGATACATTAGAAACTGGAGGACTCATTGCTTGGGCAATGGAACTTTATGAAAAGGGTATTATTACTGAAAAAATGACAGATGGACTAAAACTTGAATGGGGTAATGAAGAAGTTCTTTTTGAACTTATCCGAAAAATAACTCAAAGAGAAGGCTTTGGAAACATACTCGCTGATGGATTTAAACCAGCTATCGCTAAGATAGGAAAAGAGTCTGAGTATTATGCAATCAAAGTAAAAGGTATGAGCAATTTACATTCAGACGAACGTCCCACACCAAGCTTAGCTTTAGGCATTGTTACCTCAACAAGGGGTGCCGATCATTTAAGAGGCCGACCTGCTATAGATTTATATGGATTACCAGAAGATTTTTTGGAAGAGATATATGGAGGTTCAATGTCATCAGATTATAGATCTTATAAAGGGAAAAGTCGTATGGTTTGGTGGCAAGAACTTTTGTACGCAGTAACCGATTCAATTGGCACGTGTAAATTTCAAACTGTTTTTTTGGCTGTTCACGCTCCAAAATGGGATGAATTTTCAAAATTAATACATTTAGCTTCTGGGATGCTGTATTCAAGGTCTCAACTCATGGATATTGGTGAAAGAATCTATACTATCGAAAGAATGTTTAATAATAGAGAAGGTTTTTCAAGAAAAGATGATATTCTGCCAGAACGCTACTTTAAAGAGGCTACTCCCGTAGGACTTCCAAGGGTAAAGGGAATAAAAATTGATAGAGAAAAATTTGAGAAAATGTTAGATGAATATTATACTCTACATGGATGGGATAATAATGGAGTTCCTACCGAAAATACCCTCCAAAAACTCGGAATTGAAAAGGAAAAAACACATATAATTTAAAATCGAGTGGATAGAATGCTAAAAATTTTATTTGTTGATCCAGAAAAATGTACAGGATGCCGACTCTGTGAGAATGTATGTTCTATCTTTCATGAAAAAGTTAGCAACCCTTCTCGGGCTAGAATCCATATTGTGAAATGGGAAAATGCTGGAATTTATATCCCGATGATTTGTCAACAGTGTGATACTCCTATTTGTGAAACTGTTTGTCCTATGGGTGCCTTAAGCAGAGATGAAAAGACGGGGGCATTATTAATTAACTACGAATTGTGCGTAGGGTGTAAACTTTGTGTAATGTTTTGCCCACTTGGAGGAATAGGAATAGACAAGAATAGGAAAATTTTAAAGTGCGACCTTTGTAGCGGTGATCCTTTATGTGTGAAGTATTGTATTCCTGGTGCGCTCCAATTTATAGATGCAAATGCAATAAATTTGAGAAAAAGAAGACAAGCTGCAGGAAAATTATCAGACTTAATGAAAAAATTACTAGATATATCATAATGATTATTTTTTAAAAAGGGTTAAATATGGAAAAATATAAATTTGGCATTATAGGCATAGGACCAACAGGCGGGATCATGGCTGCCCATCTTGCCCATGCAGGGCATGAATTAGTTCTCATCGATAAACTTAAAGGTCATATAGATGAGATTAAAAAGAATGGACTAACAATAACAAACTTTAAAGAATTAAATGTTGAATTTTCTCCAGAAAATCTATGCTATTCAATAGAGGAACTTCAAAATAAAGAAATAAATACTTTATTTATTGCTGTTAAAGCCTCTTATCTTGAAGCTATTTTACCACAAATTAAAAAAGTGGTGAAACCAGGCACCACTTTAATTAGTTTGCAGAATGGTTTTGATACAGAAGATCTCATTGCTGAATTTTTTGGAAGCGAGAATGCTATACGTATTGTAGTAAACTATGCTGGAAATATGATAGCTAATGGAAGTATAAGAATGTCATTCTTTAACCCTCCCAATTATTTAGGTGTTTTAACAGCTAAAGCTGAAGAAAAAGCTAAGAAATTAGCAGAAATAATTACCAAAGCAGGGTTAGAAACTTTATTTACATCAGATATTAAAAAATGTGAATGGAAAAAATGCATACTTAATGCAATAAGTCCCATTTGTGTTACAACAGGAACAACAATGAAACAAACAATGGAGTTCAAAGATACGAGAAAGCTTGCAAGAGAAATTTTACGTGAGGGGATTGAAGTAGCCAGAGCACGAGGTATTGACTTTAAACCGGGTTTTATAGATTTCTGTATGAATTATTTGGATAAAGCAGGGCACCATAGAGTTTCAATGGAAGCAGATATAAAGTCAGGAAATCCATCGGAGATAGAATTTCTTAATGGAAAAATAATTGAGTATGGAAAAATTGAAGGAATCCCAACACCCTATAATAATATATTTGTATCCTTAATTAGGGGGTGCGAGCTTCCTCGGGTTGATAAACGTTAGTATAAGAGAAATAGATCTACGAATTTTGTGTTCATAAGGTGAATTGATGTCAGATGATAGATATTTTGTAGGTATCGATGTCGGAACGTCATATGTCAAATCTGTAATTATAGATGATAGTAAAGACATTATAACCTCCTATATTAAACGAACTGGTACATCTATAGAAGAATCAAGTAAGATTGTTTTTGAAAAAGTACTATCAGACGCATTATTATCTAGGTCTGCAATAAAGCATATTACAGCGACAGGATACGGAAAAAGTAAAGTTTCTTTCGCTAATACTTATAGAACTGAAATCAGTTGTCATGCTAAGGGAGCTTATCATTATTTTCCCAAAAAAATAACAGTTATCGATATAGGAGGACAGGATACTAAGATCATTAAACTTAATAATAAAGGAAAAATAGTTAGGTTTAAAATGAATAGAAAGTGTGCGGCAGGAACGGGAGCATTTATAGAGGAGATTGCATATCGACTTGATATCCCTCTTATAGAGTTAAATAAAGTAGCTACTAAATCCACCTCAAATGTTCCTCTTGCAAGCTTTTGCACTGTTTTTGCAAAAACAGAAATTCTGACTCGTATAAAAGAAGGGGAAAAGGTTGAGGATTTGATAAAGAGTGCGTTTGACTCTGTAGTAAAGAGAGTTATAGAAATGGCAGAATTAGAAGGCACAATAATACTTACTGGAGGAGTTATAGCACATAATAGTGTTATTGGGGAAATCTTAAAACGAGAAATAAAAGCGGATATTTTAGTTCCACCTAATCCACAACACATCGGAGCTATAGGAGCAGCGCTATTTGCAAAAGATAAATATGATCTAAAATGAAATTGATAAAAATTTCATTCTTTCAATTAAAATTTTTGCTGAAAATGCAACTTTATGAGGTGTAAAACATAGAGTTATTTGATTGAAGACTATTATTCAAATCTTTTTATCTTCAATGTATTCAAACTTTGAAAACTATTCTTTCCAATAAAAAGCCATTTATGCTTGTAATATTAAAAATCGTTAAGATTTTTAGAATTAAGCTATTTAACTTTAGATTTCCAATAAATTAAAAAGGGTAATTTTAATTTTGTGCTTATTAAGTTCTTAATAAAAATATATTTTGTAGTGGTAGGTAACTTCAATATTAAAAAATTTGTGTACAAATTGGGATTATATTTTTCAAAAAAAGTACAAAATATCCTATGAAATTTGAGAAAATTTTTTTTTTTAAATTAAATTTATGAGCCAGCTTAGCTTTTCTATAAAAAAATAGCAACATCATTCTAAAATAGTAGATATAGTATTTCAAACACTTTTATAAGAAGTAAATTTATCAAATATTTAAATAGAACGTTTATAAAATCGACGAAAACTTTTTATAGTTGGGTCACTATTGTGAATATTGTAGAAAAAAAGTTTTTTCTATCAATGT
>JBATUM010000308.1:0-1923 GCA_049671145.1 Promethearchaeia archaeon | reverse complement strand
GGTATGCGCTTCTAGATGGGATTAACATAGTTAAAAACCCAAAAAGGGCAAAATCAAAAGTGGCACTTATGTTAGAAAATGAAATGTTATACCACCGAATTACTGGTTATGACAATTTAAAATTTTTCTGTAAATTGTATTTGATAAAAGATTATAAAGATAGGATAAACAAATCAGCAAAAGATTTTGGATTAGACAATTGGCTTAGTGAGTATGTAGAAAATTATTCTAGCGGTATGAAAATGAAACTTGCTTTGTTAAAAACAATAATTTTAGATAGACAAATATTATTCCTGGATGAACCAACTCTAGGTTTGGATGTAAAATCGATAAATTTTGTGGTAGAAAAACTGAAATCATTAGATAAAACAATATTTTTAACGAGTCATGACATGAGTGTGGTAGAAAAATTATGTAATCGAATAGCGTTTATCAATCATGGCGAGATTTTAAAGGTTGGAACCAAAAAGGATATTAAAAGGCTTGAGCAAACAGAAATTAATTTTGATGTAGAGATAGTGGAAAATAAAAATCAATTGAAATCAGAATTAAATAAAAAAGAATTTATAAATAACCTTTTGGATATCGAAAATGGTTTGGTTATCTCATTGAAATCAAGAAATTTTTTTAAAGATTTTTTACAAATTTTAAGTAAATACAACATTCTATCGCTAAAAGAACAAGAAATATCACTTGAGGATTTATTTATAAAATTTACATGACAATATTCAATATAGATATTGAAATTACATGAAAATATAGCTGTAGAAACAATTTAAAACAGCTTATAATAAAATTGATAAAATATTAATTGAGAAATAATGAAAGTTATAATTTTAGCAGGTGGTTGGGGAAGTAGACTTGGTAATCTTACTGAAACAATTCCTAAACCAATGGTTAAAATTGGTAATAGGCCGATTCTATGGCATATCATGAAAATCTATTCTTATTATGGTTTTAATGATTTTATAATCTGTTTAGGGGTTAAAGCTAACATAATCAAAGAATACTTCTTTAATTATGATGTAAAAAATAATGATTTCATGATCGATCTTTCCAACCGCGATATAGAATTTTATAATAAGGAAGATAATCTAAAATGGAAAGTTACTTTGGTCGATACAGGGGTGGATACATTAAAGGGAGGGCGAATAAAAAGAGTTGAGAAGTATCTAGATTCTGACACGAATATGGTTACATATGGAGATGGTGTAGCAAATATAAACATTCAAGAATTGGTTAAATTTCACCAGTCACACAATAAAATAATAACACTAACTGGAGTACACGCTCCTGCCCGTTTTGGAGAAATAATTGAAGAAAATGGAAAAATAATTTCATTTAAAGAAAAACCTCAAACTTCCATCGGATTAATCAATGGAGGATTTATAGTTTTCAGAAATGAAATGCTAGATTATTTAACTCCCGATGAAGACTGCGATTTTGAGAAGGGTCCCCTTGAAATTTTATCAGAAAAAGAAGAGGTTATGGTATTTAAACATGAGGGTGATTGGGAGTGCATGGATCATGAGAGGGATGTTACACATTTGAATTATTTATGGGATAACAATAAAGCTTTCTGGAAGGTCTGGGAATGAAAAAATTATTTAAAAACTTTTTTGAAGATAAAAATGTCTTTATTACCGGGCATACTGGTTTTATAGGTTCTTGGTTAGCTATTTGGTTAAATGAATTAAGTGCCAATATTGTTGGATACAGTTTACCACCTTTAACAAAAAGAGATAATTTTGTTGTTTCAAATCTAGAGAAAGAAATAATTACTTTAATTGGTGATATAAGAAATTATGATAAAATTAAAAACATCTTTAAAAAATATCAATTCGATATTGTTTTTCACCTTGCAGCTCAACCTATAGTAAGAAAATCTTATCTAATCCCAAAAGAAACTTATGATGTGAATGT
>JBATUM010000307.1:0-12389 GCA_049671145.1 Promethearchaeia archaeon | reverse complement strand
ATATAAAGCTATCCAATGCAATATTAAGATAGTCGGATATTTAAAAATATTTCTATATAAACTATTTCGTCGTGGGGCAACAAGCCCATCTAACTCTTGTTGAAAACAAGCATAATTATAAGATATAGGTGATATCTTGATCATTACTTTTCTTTTAGAATAGGGATGATTTGGGGTCCATTTGGTAAAATTAGTATTCTAGCATTAGAGCCATGTTTGGTCAAGGACATTCGTATTGCAGCTACTATTGATTCAGCGTATTTTAATCCTATATTACCCAATTCATCTTTATTTATTGTAGAGATTAGATATACTTCAGCTTTCATCATAATTCTTGTTAGAATTTGAATCTCCCATTGATCAATCATTGAAATTTCTTTAGATAATACTTTTCGATAAATATCTTCTGGTTTCATTTTAGAGAAAATGAGATCTTTAAATTTATCATGACCAATGCCAATACCGTCGACACACTCATTTACAGAAATTATAGAACCCCCCTCTTTAACAGCTATTTCACCAATTCCCATACTCTTTACCGCTTGGTACAAGTTAAGATCCAAAGGGTATCCTCCATTTCCGCATACTACTATATCATAGGGCTCATCAATCTCTTTAAATATGTAATTTAATTGGTAATTGACCAATTCTTTATGCACCTTTTCTAAATCACCAGCCGCAACTTGAGTAATTCTATGCTCCTCGTTAATGCAAACATTTATCACAAAATCTACCCCTGATAATCTTGCGATTTCTGTGGAAATTTTTGCCATTGGATTATTTTCATATATTCCAAACCTCGAATAAGGAGAATCGATATTTTCAACAGAGTGATTCGCTTGAATTGTTGACGCTCCAGAAATTCCTGGTACTATGGATTTTCTGCCACCAGAAAATCCAAAAAAGAAGTGTGGTTCAACATAACCAGTTAAAATCTTTAAATCGCTCTCATAATAATATTTATTAATATAGATTGGTACCCCATCCTCAGTATCTCCTAAATAAATAAGAGAATCATTATCTTTCGCGTTATGATTAATACATTTAATTCTATTTAAAAGAGTTTTTCCTATTATTCTTTCTAATTCATTATCATACGTTGCTCGATGAAGTCCAGTTGCAATTAATACTACTATTTGATTATCTTTTATACCATATTCATTTAATTCAGCTATTAGAGCTTCAAGAATGATATGCGAAGGAACTGGTCTTGTAGCATCAGATACTACAATACAAATTCGATTTAACTTTTTCCTCTGATCAACGATTTCCTTTAATGGAGGGGTACTTATAGGATTATTAATCCAATTTTTAATAACTTTTCTTGGATTTTCAATTACATCTTGCTTTAAGGGCCGAATAATTGTTGTATTCCAATTCGGATCAAGAGAAAATTCTAAGCCTGTTTTACCGTAGTCAAATTTCATATTCCTCATCTAATGATATAATTGACTCTTTAATTATAATGTGCTGAATTCTTCCCCTCGATAACCCCAAGATCTCAATATCTTTTCAGCATCAGAAATGATATTGCCTATAAAACTTTTTAAAGGAATAATTTCTTTAATATGCCCTGCTGCTGGACTCCAAATACTTTTATCTTTTAATTGAAAATGGAAAATCTTTTTATAATATTCTGGGTCAAAAATATCTTGTTTAATTAACCTTTTTTTGTAGCTCTGCGGAACCCCACATTCTTCCGTAGCCATGATCGCTGTTCCAAAGCAAACAGCATCAGCCCCCATTGCCAAAGCAGCAAGAAAGCCACGAGCATCACCGATCCCTCCAGCAGCAATAACAGGAATTTGTAACAGTCTTTTAGCCATAGTAATATTTACTAAAGTAGTATTTTGGAGTGGATTTTTAAAGCCAGTACCTTCTAACCCCACTAATGTTACGGCATCAACTCCTAATTTTTCAGCAGATAAAGCATGTTTAATTGTAGTGCATTTATGGAACCAACAACCTCCTGCATCCTTAACAATTTTTCCTATTTTTGGTGCTTGATATGCTGATGTTGTAAATATCTTAACTCCATTATCTAATGCAGTACCAACAAAATCCAAGTAAGCTTGCTCTGTTTTTGGTTTCGAGACCCTTTTAGCCATCTCTGGGGGCATTATGGAAAAGTTAACACCAAACGGTTTATTTGTTAAATTTTTCATAGTTAGTAATTCTTCACGAAACTCCTTATTTGTGCTGAAATTTAACGCGGTGATGATGCCTAAACCTCCGGTATCAGAAAACTTGGCGGCAAATTTAGCCCTCCCTACTCCAGCAAAAGCCCCCATAATCACAGGGTATTTTATTCCCGTTAACTGAGTGATTTTAGTTTTCCATCTCATTATTAGCTATTCCTTCATTCAACAAAATTTAGAAAAAAATGCAATTTTAAAGTTGTATTAATTTTATATATTTAAAAGTAGATATATTTTCTTATAGGAAAAGGTTAAAATTAAATAATTTTGTATATTCTTTTCAAAGTTTAACTGGTTAAAATTAAGTTTAGGGGATAAAATTGACAAAAATAATTAAGGATTTTTGGGTGCTCACATCTACTGGAGTTACATTATTTTCCAGGGTGTTGGAAAAAGAGAAGCTCAATCCCCAATTATTTGGTGCTTTGATGTCTGCTTTAAATACATTTGCAGAAAAACTGTCTGACGGAGGAATATCTAATTTTGAAATGAGAAACATAAGGTTTGTAGTTGTAAGAAGAAGAGATTTTCTTTTCGTTGGCACAGCTCTTAATAAAACTAAAGAGAAAAAAGTGGTTGATGAATTAAAAGTAATTAGCGATAAATTTTTTGATGTATATTCTGCTGATGTTTTACTAAATTGGAATGGTGATATAAATATTTTCTCAAATTTTGGGCAGTTCATAGAGAATTCTTTAGAAAAACCAATTGATAAATTAAAGGAAGCATTTTGGTCTTAAAATTAACTTTTAATTTTAAAGATAATAAAAATTATTTGCTATAACCATAAAAAATTTAAGATTGATAATATATTACTTACATGATTTAATTAAAATAATTCCAGTACGATTTATTTATGAGAAAGAACAATAATATTGATGAAAAAACCTTAAATAAAGGAAAAGTTATTCGAGATTTTGAAGAAGAATTTAATAATAAGAGATTAAGCCCACTTTCTTCAAATACTTTTAGTAATATTATTAAAAATTTATCCACTCCTCGTTTTCTTGGATCTTATCATCTTAAGGAAGCAATCAATCCTAAATTTAAATCATTTGAAAAACTATTAAGAGGAGATATTCAATTAAGATATTCAAAATCTTTAAGAAATATTGTATTTAATCCAATTACCATAGCTCTAATTATTATAGCTTTAGGCTTCAATTTATTTTGGTTATTTACAATTTTATTTTAAAGTTTAATAAAAAGGCTAATAATCCTCCTTTTCTTTAATTCAACAATTCCATATTTCTAAATAAATTTTAAAGAAATCTTACTATTTATAACATAAATCTCTAGATTTATTTTTTCATATTACATGGGGTATTATTATTGATATTTGATGTTATCGTAATTGGTGGCGGAGTAATTGGTTGCTGCATCGCACGTACTTTATCCAAATACGATTTAAGCATTTGTTTATTAGAAAAAGAAGCAGATATTGCTAATGGTACAACAAAAGGTAATTCTGGCGTTGTTCATGCAGGATATGGAGCTCCAAGGGAGCATACCAGGAGACCGTTTTGTATAAAAGGTAATAAACTCTATACTCAAGCAGTGGAAGAATTAAATTTTCCTTTTCAAAGGATAGGTTCTTTTGTTGTGGCAGTAGAAGAGAATCAAATAAAATTTCTTGAAGAGGAACGGAAACGGGGAATAGAAGATGGTATTCCGGGACTGGAGCTAATATTAGATAAAGAAAGAATTAAATACATGGAACCAAATCTTACAGATGATGTTATCGGCGTGCTTCATGCACCCACAGCAGGCATTGTTAGCCCTTATGAAATGACTTTTGCTCTTGCTGAAAATGCTGCGACTAATGGAGTTAAATTCTTTCTAAATGCAAAAGTTAAAAAAATCACACATCAAGATTATCTTTTTAAATTAAAAACTAAGGCTGGTGAATTTCAAGGACGAAATGTAATAAATGCGGCAGGGCTTTACGCTGCTAAAATCTCAAAAATGGTTGGTTTAGATTATTTTGAATTAATGCCAAGGAAAGGGGAATATATTTTATTTGATAGAAATGCCATGCATCTAAATAAAGTTCTATTTCCTATTCCTACTAAGGTATCCAAGGGGATCCTAGTATGCCCTACTATCCATGGCAATACATTTGTAGGACCTAATGCTCAAAATATCACAGATAAGAAAGATATTTCAACCACCGAAGCAGGATTAAAAGAAATTATTGAGGGTGGTAGACAATTAGTACCTAATTTACCATTACGAGCTTCAATAAAAAATTTTGCCGGACTGAGAGCTGTACCTGATACATATGACTTTATTATTGATAATACAGATGTTTATGGATTTATCAATGTAGCTGGTATATTATCACCTGGTTTAACTTCATGTTATGCAATAGTTGAGAGAGTAGAAGAATATCTTGAATTACTGGGAGTAGAATTAAAAACTAAAGATGATTATAATCCTATACGACCAAAACCAGAAAGATTTAAAGATTTTTCTAAAGAGCAATTAGATGGAAAAATTAAAGAAGATCCTGCATGGGCTAGAATAATTTGCCGATGTGAAATGATTCCAGAAAAGGAGATTGTCGATGCAATTCATAATCCTGTGGGAGCTAAAACTGTTGATGGAATAAAATTCCGTTGTAGACCAGGCATGGGGCGGTGTGGAGGGGGTTTCTGCCGCCCACGAGTTATAGAAATATTATCTCGCGAATTGGGCATAACTTATCAAGAAGTAACAAAACGAGGAGAAGATACATATTTTTTGATTGGTAAAACTAAAGATATTCAGTTAAGAAATATTGAAGAGGGGGTTAAAGAATGAATAAATACAAAGTCGATGTGGCTGTGATTGGTTCGGGAGCAGCGGGTTTAGCTTCTGCAATTGAAGTTAAAAAGGCAGAATTAAGTGTTTTAATAATAGAAAGAGATCACGAGTTAGGTGGAATTACCCTACAATGCATTCATAATGGATTTGGATTAAAAGAATTTGAAGAAGAATTAACTGGTCCGGAATATATTCAGAGATTTATTAATGAAGTTAAAGAATTACAAATCCCTTATCTTTTAGATACAATGGTATTTGAAATCAATAAGGACAAGTTTGTTTATGCCGTTAATAAGCAAGAAGGTCTTATTGAAGTTGAAGCGAAAGCAATCATGTTAGCTATGGGTTGTAGGGAAAGAACAAGAGGAGCTATTAATATCCCTGGTTTCAGACCTTCTGGGATATATACTGCTGGCCAAGCTCAAAGATTCGTAAATATTGAAGGTTACTTACCAGGAAGTACCTTTGTTATCTTAGGAAGTGGTGATATCGGAATGATAATGGCACGTAGATTAACATGGGAAGGGTGCAAAGTAAAAGCTGTTGTAGAGATTTTACCCTACGTAAGTGGCTTATTGAGAAATCAAGTACAGTGTCTAGAAGATTATGAAATACCCCTTATTACAAACTATACCGTTACCAAAATTCATGGTAGAGATAGAATTAAAGGGGTTACCATATCAAAAGTTGATAGAAATTTTGATCGTATTGTTGGTTCAGAAAAATTTATTGAATGCGACACGTTACTTTTGTCAGTTGGTTTAATACCGGAAAATGAATTAACATTACAAGCAGGAGCCGAACTTTCTAAAAATGGTGGTCCAATAGTTGATAATAATTTAGAAACTACTGTTGAAGGCATTTTTGCTTGTGGTAATGTATTACAAGTCCATGATTTAGTTGATCTAGTTACAGCAGAAGCTAAGCGCGCGGGAAAAATTGCTGCTGAATATGTTAAAAGCAGATATAATAAGGAAATTAAAGCCCTTGAAACGATTAAATTAATCCCTGGAGATAATGTTAATTATGTTAAACCTGATTTAATTAATAAGAGTGATTTATTAAATGATATAATCTTCACTTTTAGAGTAAATTATCCGGATAGAAGGATCCTAATACAATTTAAAGATGAAGAGAATAACATCATCTATAAAAGAAAGAAGATCTATGTTATACCAAGTGAGATGGTCGAATTAAGTATAAATTTGGAAAAACAAGGTATAAACCCTGAATGTAAAACAATAACTGTTGAAGTAATTCCTCGTCCAGAGGTATTAATAGAGGAGGATTAATAAAAGGTGGTAATTTATGTCAGAACTTAGTACAATAAAAATAATTCGTTGCATTGTATGTCCAACAGGCTGTGAGATAAAAGTTAAAAAAGGAGCCGGTGAAAAAGTTACATTTGATGGTTATACTTGCGAGCGGGGACTTGAATATGCACAGCAAGAGTTTTATGAACCAAAAAGAATCCTTACTTCAACTATGAGAATCGAAAATGGATTACTACCTTTAATTCCAGTAAGAACGGATAAAGCTATTCTTAAAGAAAAATTAAAAGATGTTTTAGTAGAAATTGCGAAAAAGAAATTACAGGCCCCAATTAAAATGGGGGATATATTGATTGAAAATATTCTTGGATTGGGAGCTAATATTATAGCAAGTCGAGATTTAGTTAAATTAGGTTAATTTTATTTAAAAAACAAAAATTTCCTAGATGTATTTAATAAAAAATTTGCTTTACTAGTTTTTTTTATAATGACAGAGATGGATCAAATATATAGAGTTCATGATAACCTGTATATAGGCGCATACTGGCCAAGATTAAATTTCAAAAAATTTAAGGAAATTGGAATCACTGCCATAGTTAATTTAATGGAACAAAACCTCTATGATCCGACATCTCAGGGATTTGCTTATTTACATAAAGGCTTTCCTGATGATTGGTATCCACCTCATACATATCTCAAAGAAATAATTGAATTCATAGATAAGCATATAAAAAATGGAAAAGTTTTAGTCCATTGTGCTATGGGCGTTTCAAGAAGCGGTGGAATAATTGTGGCATGGCTTTTAAAACAAAATCCCAATTGGAATTGGACTGATGCGATAAATTATGTTTGGCAATCAAGATTGATTTACCCTGCTATTGAGATTAAAGAATCTATCTTGGATTATTGTGAATCAATAGAAGGGCGAAGGAGAGACATTTAAATGTCAAAATTTACCTTTTTTTTTAAAATCGAGAAAGAGAGATTTTAGTTTTTAACTTTAACTTTTTCTTTTACAAAGATTTTTAAAATGAATCTTAGATCTTTTATTAAATCACATTTTGATAAGATTTTAAAAAGAGGAGATAATATGTCTGAATTTGAAGAAAAGGTGTTATCCTTACTCGAAAAAATCAATGATAAATTGGATAAACTTCTTAAATCAAAACCAACTTCAACCGGAGAAGTAAAAGCAGCAGGAATAGGTACAGTTAAACCGTCTGCTATCGTTGAAAAACAAGAGGAAGAAGAAAAAGCAATAGAAAAACCCCCTGTAGAAGGAAGAAGGATATGTCCTGATTGTGGAGGAACTGACTTTAGGACTGAAGAAGATCGCTCTCAAGTATTGCATCAGATGGGAGGGATAAAAATCTACGCGAAACAATATATATGTAAGAAATGTGGAAAAGTTGTTTAATTTTTTTCTTTTACTTTAAATTTTTTTGATAATCAAGCAACTATAAATCGAGTTCTTTTAAAAAAACCTAGGAAATCTGTCTCTATCATCAAATGGAGCATCCTTTTCATCTATTGACATATCATTTTCTGTTATTTCTGCTTTTTCTTTTTGAAGGGATCTTTAAATTGCATCTTATATAAATGATTATAAAGACCATTTATTTTAACTAATTCTTGATGTGACCCCTCTTCAACTATTTTCCCCTTATCTAAAACAATAATTCGGTCTGAATTGATTATTGTAGATAACCTGTGTGCTATAGAGATGCTTGTACGTCCTTTTAATAAAGTTTCTAAGGCTTGTTGTATTAGAAGTTCACTGTATGGGTCTATAGATGAGGTTGCTTCATCTAAGATTAGAATAGGCGGATCACCTATTAAAGCCCTTGCAAATGCAATCAATTGTCTTTGACCTTCAGATAATTTACTACCCCTTTCTCCTACGATTGCATCATAACCTCTCTCAAGATTTACTATAAATTCATGAGCATTTACCTTTTTTGCTGTTTCTACAATTTGATCTTCAGTGGCGTTTAAATTTCCGTATCTTATATTTTCCATAATAGTACCAGAAAATAGAAAATTTTCTTGGAGGACAATTCCCATCTTATTTCTTAAACTTTTAAGATTTATATCCGTTAAATTAATATTATCAACACCTATCTCTCCTTTTGTTGGATCATAAAATCGAGACAGTAATTTAACGAATGTACTCTTCCCTGCACCTGTATAACCAACTAGTGCTAATCTTTCTTTTGCCTTTACCTTTAAATTGATACTTTCTAATACTGGAACATTTTCTTCATACGAAAAATCCACATTTTTGTATTCAATTATTCCTTTTACATTTTTTAAAACGAGAGCATCTTGTATTTCTTTTATTGATGGTTCTTCATCTAATAAACCAATAATTCTAGCTCCAGCTGCAATTGAATTTTGTAAAAGTGTTAAAAAACTAATTAATGATAATAAAGGCTCAAAGAACATAAAAATATAAAAAATAAATGCTAATAAAGTGCCTTGTGAGAGTGACCCTTCTCGAATTAAAAAGCCTGCAGTAAAAAATACAACACTAATTCCAAAAGTTATGACTAATAGACTAATTCCGGGTATAAATGCGAGTAATTTTGCGGCTTTCATGGTCGTTTGTTTTTCCAACTCTGTGGTGTTTTTAAATTCGTTATAATTTTCCTCCTCGACAGCAAAGGATTGAATCGTTCGCATTCCCATAATAGACTCATCCAAATTGCTGGTTACGTCAGCAACTCTTTCTCTTAAATCCTTGAAGTATTTTCTAGCTTTTTTTAAAAGAATAATTCCTAATCCGAAAACTATAGGTACAATCAAGAATATTACTAGTGTTAATCCAGGACTTAACATAATCATAAAAAGTAAAGCTCCAAGCACTAAAAAGAGATTACTCAGAGATATTAATAATCCTGATTGTATTAATTGTTGGATAGTATTTACATCACCAGTGAGATAATTGATCTTTTTTCCTGTTGTGCGGTTGGGAGTTTCGTGATAATCTAAGCCTAATTTTTGAAATTTAATAAAAAGTTCTGCTCTTAAATTGAACATTGTAATTGTTGCTAATTTTTGTATAATATAACTTTGAGCTATCCTTATAAGAACTCCAGAAATTGTCAAAACAAAAAAAATAATCCCAAGACTAATAACTACATCAATATTACCTTCAGTTGCACCTATTCCACCACCCAAACCATCATCCACCAATGATTTAAATACTAAGGGAGTAAACCAATTAAACGTTATATTTAAAATGATAAATATGGTAAGAGGGAAGAACAGCTTTCTATTTTTTTTTCCAATATACCGAATTAATCTCCCTAATATTTTTAAAGTCCCTTTAATATCTCTCTTTTCCTTATGTTCTTCATTTACTTCTTTTTTTTCTCTCGACACTATGCTCTTTCCTCGACTTTTAGTGTTAAATATAAATTTCTATAAATCCCTTCTTGACTCATTAATTCTTCATGGGTGCCTAATTGGGCAATTTCTCCGTTATTTAAGATCAATATTCTATCAGCATTTCTCACACTTGATAATCTCTGAGTGATAAGAAAGGTTGTAGAATCTTTGAAAACTTCTTTGAAATTCTTTTGAATTCTATATTCAGTATCAACATCAACACTACTAGTAGCGTCATCTAGAATCAAGATTTTGGGTTTAATAGCTAAAGCTCTAGCAATTGAAATTCTTTGCTTTTGACCTCCTGATAAAGTTGTACCTCTTTCACTTACCTTAGTTTCATACTTTTCGGGTAAATCCTCTTCAATAAATTGGTAAATGTCAGCAAATTTTGCTGCATTTTTTATGTCTTCATTCTTTATAGATTTATTACCAAACGTAATATTTTCCTTAATTGAGCAGGAAAACAAGAATCTTTCTTGTGATACAAAACCAATTTGTTTTCTTAGAGATTTGAAGCTAACATCCTTCACATTAATACCATCTATAAGAACTTCTCCCCTAGATACATCATAAAACCTAGGAATTAATTTAACCAGTGCTGACTTTCCAGAGCCAGTTGCTCCTAATATTGCTATATTTTCACCTGGTTTAATTTTCAAATTTATATTTTTTAATACAAAATTTTTCTTAATTTCAGTAAAATTAAAAAATACATTTCTAAATTCAACTTCTCCCTTAATGGTGGGCATTTCAATAGCATCTTCTTTTTCTTTGACGATAATCTTTGAATTTAAAATATGAACCACTCTATCAGATGTTTCTGATATTTGGGGCATATTTCCAAAAAATCTTGAGATAAAGTACAAAGGTTCTATTGAAAAATTCAAAACCATTACGAATGCGAATAAATCTCCAAAGGTGATCTCATTATTCAGAACAAATAATCCTCCAAGAAGTAATACAATAAGAAAAGCAATATTATCAATTAAACGAATTATTGGATCAAAGGTTGATTGTAGTTTTATAATGTTCATTGAATCTTTATAGTATTTCTTATTATATTGTGAAAACTTATTAATTTCATAAGATTCTCTTCCAAAAGATTTCACAACAGTAATTCCTTGAACATTCTCTTGAATATTATTGGTCAAATCTGCATAAGTTTCCCTTGATTTTTTAAAGACGGGCCTAAATTTCTTTCTGAAAATAAGTAATACGTAAAATAACGCAGGTGACACAATTATAACAAAGAAAGCTAATTCAATATCGATTATAAAAAGAATTGCAAAACTAAATGAAAAAGTAAAGAGTTGTCGTATGAAAAGTTGAAGAGTATTTCCCAAAAATTCCTTGAGTAAATTTACATCGCTTGTTGTTCGAGATAGAAGTTCTCCGGTCTTGTGTTCATCTAACCACCTCCAAGACATTTGCTGTATCGTAGAAAAAAGGTCATTTCTTAAATTATAAATTACATTTGCTCCCATCCATCTATTAATATAAATTCTTATTCCATTAATGATGCCAACAAGAGATTGAATAATAATTATAGTAAACAATATAGGAAAAACATTTTCAATAGGTTTACTCGGATTTACTAATATATCCATTGCTGGTCCTAGATATAAAGGAAATGTGAGATATAAGATAGATTGAACTACTCCTAAAATAGCTATGAAGAAGAAGAGCTTTTTAAATTCCCAAAGATAGGAAAGTATTTGCTTTACCGATGATTTATATCTATGAGTGAGAAATCTATTTCTACGTTCTAAGAATTCAATTTTTTTTCGCATCTTGAATAAGATCTATTTTGAAAGTTTTAATCAATAAATTATAATTGGTTATATTAATAATTCCATTAAAATTAAATCCTACAGATTAAAAGAAAATTTGAGAAAATTTTAAAGTAAAAGAAGATTTTAAAGCAAAAGAACATTTGAGTGATGGAAATTTGACTAATGTAGGCATAATACTTCAAATAATGTTTATTTCTATAGGAATGGTAGCTTTAGGATTAATTTTAAACAAATTTTTAGGAATTAATCTTCAGTCTGCCAGAGAATTAAGAGATAAAGCACAAAACATTCAAGAGCGCATGCGAACAGCCCAAGCTACAGGAAATGCTCAGGAAATGTTTGCACTGCAGCGAGAATCCACTGCTTTAATGAAACAGATGATGAAAAAACAACTTATCCCATCATGTATTAGATGTGTTGTATTTCTTGGAATTTTTGCTTTAATAGGAGTTTTTTATATGAATTATGCTTCAGGACTTTTACCCTTTGTGATTCCACTTCTTGGAGATGGTTGGGTTGCTGTTTATTTTTTGTTTTCTATTGGGTTTTCTCTCCTTTTATGGGGAGTAAAGAAATTATATAGAAAGTTAACGGGTAAAGTTGATGCAAGGAGTAAGATTTCAAAGGAAATTTTAGAAGTATTATCACCTACATCTCAAGAAACAGTAAGCGGTTTTCAAATACCTGCCCCAGCACTATCAGGAAGTGAGGAAACTGAAAAACTTGATTCTTGGAAAGATCGCATTAAAAATAACTCATAATTGCGAATCATTAAATAAACTAGAATACGTAGGCTATGAAATATTATACCTTACTATTTATTGGGATCATAATAGTATCGATAGTTTTACTTATACTTAGTTTATTTTTTGGGGTTTTTTTCCCTATTTTTCCATTTTTTATCATTTTAACTCTTTCTTGTGGATTAA
>JBATUM010000306.1:0-3631 GCA_049671145.1 Promethearchaeia archaeon | reverse complement strand
GCATAATATGGTCTTACTCCTGAAAAATATTGGATGCTATTCAGAAAAGGTACAAATTCAGCTCCAGTTGGGTGTGCTGAATATCTAATTACTTCATTACCATTTTCATCGACAAACAAAATTGCGGGTATCCTTTTAACGTCGTACTTTTTAGCTTCATCTTTGTTTTCCTCAATAGAATATTCTTCAATTATTAACTTTCCATCTGAAAATTCTGCCAATTTATTCAATAATTCATAAGTACCCTCACAACCCATACAATTACGCACTTTCGTATTATTTTCTTGAGTTTTAAAATCTGTGAATAATTTCAGGCTTACATTATTCTTCAGTTTACTCATTTCTCTTTTTATATTATCGATCTCATTTTGGGAAAATAACATTAAATCACCATCTATTATGAATATTTGAATTTAGATTTAAAATTTTTTTTTGTATAAATTATAAATTAAATTGAGCTAAATAATGTAAAAATTAAAATTAAGTTATGAATAATTAATGATTTAAAATAAGTGCAAAAATTCCTTTTTATTATAATGTCTTAGCAAATTCATAAATTATTGAGTCAAAGAAATCCCGAATTCTCCCCGTTTTTTTAAAACCGTTTTTTTCATAAAAGCTTTGAGCTCTTTTTAGAATTTCAGTTGTGTCAAGAGTCAAGATTTTACAGCTTTCTAACTGAGCATCTCTTTCTACCTGTCTTAATAGCGATGTTGCAGGACTACCTCTACCTTGCTGACTTGGGATTATTCCCATTCCTCGAATATGTCCTTCACTTTCATTAAGTTTTTGCCAACCAATAGTCCCAATTATTTTACCATATTGATCAACGGCTACATATACGTTCGTTTCTTTAATACGATCTTTTGCTCTTTCTTCCGATAAAACAGTGTCTGCAAATCCTTCTGGAGAATAAAAAGAACGATATGCTTCAAAAGCAGCTAATAAAACCTCATGAACTGCTTTAGCATCTTTTATCGTTGCTAAACGTATAGTAAAGTCCTTTAGCATCAAGAGAACCTTAAAAGTTATTTTTATTTATAATCTACCATCTTTTTAACTATAAATTTTATGTTAATTTCCATTTTCAGTATCATTCTGATATCACCTAAATAACATTCATCTAAATCAAATATAAATTATAAATTATTTTTTATTATACCAAAAAATTTACTTAGAAAATCTATAAATTAGGTAAAATGAGTTTAAATTTTATCCCTGCTATTTTTTATATTAATTTAGATGGTCTAAATGAGCCAAAATCACTTTTTTGGTATCCAACAGACATTCCAGAGGAATTTAGAACCCTTATTGAATTAAAATGTAACAATATCCTCTCTGGAGATCAAGCATTTATCCCTGAAATATTATTAATTTACCCTTTTAAACATTTAAAAATAAAAATTTTAATTAAATATTTTGAACGAAAGATTACTTCTCAAACGCATAGAACTGCTAAATCAGCTTTGGCTTTCTTGTTTAATGAAAAAGACGACATTATTTTTTATAGATATATGAGCTATATTGATAAATATTTTAATGAAACAACTCAAAGAATCATTCAATTTGAAGAAAATAACCTTGAGAAAGAAAAACTATCTGAAGAAATTATCATATTACGCAATAATTTATGTGAAACAGTTGATTATCTACGTTCCAAGAGTAATATCCTAATAGAAGCTAAAGAGGAATATGATATTGAGGAAGAGATTGAAGAAAAAGATTTAAAAAAGTATAAAGTCATAATTCTTGGTGATCCAACAGTGGGTAAGACGTCTACAGTTCTAAAATTTACAGATAATGTATTTATGAGGGCATATGTGCCTACAATAGGAATGTCTATTACTCAAAAAAGATTCATTATGCAAAATCATAATGTTGAGTTAGTACTATGGGATATAGGGGGGCAAAAGAAATTCGAAACAATAAGAAAACAATTCTATGAGGGTGCAAGTGCTTTTGTATTAATGTTTGACGTAAGTAATCCTAAATCTTTCGCTAATATTCCCAATTGGTATCAAGATATTAAAAATTATTTCATAAATAATCCCAAAATTGATGGCTATTTAATCGGGAATAAAATTGATCTAATAAAAAGAAGATATGTGAGTAAAAATGACGCCATCCGATTAGCAAGAGCATTAAATATTGAATATTTTGAAATTTCTGCTTTAACAGGAGAGAATCTCGAAATTTATTTTCATAATTTAGCTAATCGCTTATTATTAACAAAACCAGAACAAATTTATCAAACTTCAATATTTTGAAGTTTTCAAAGTAATAATTCACAAATATCTTTCGGTTTTGGATTTATTTTTTCTTTCCTCCCGAAAAACTTGATAAACCATCCACAATCGGGACAATAATAACAAACCAAATCACCTCGATAATCATGGACTCTTAATTTTGCTATTTTTTCAATCACATCTTCGATTAATTGCATCCCTCCACCACCACCACAGCAAAAAAAAGGAATATCAATAACCCTATACCCAGATTTTTTTAAAATGTTTTCAATCTGTTTATCTATCCCTGGTTTACAGTCATATACCAATGGACAGGCATGTTGAATACAGATATCTCCAGATTTCCTGTTAGAAGCTGGTTTTAAATAATCAGTAAAATAGTCTATCTTAATACCTATATCGCTATAATGTTTTTTAAAGACCATATAACAACTGGGACAAATAGTTATTATTCTTTTAAACCCTCTTTCTTTGAAAATCTTCTTATTTTGCTCAACAAGCTTATTATAGGTATCTATTATTCCAGTGACTAAAATGGGATAACCACAACATATTTCTTTGTCTAAAATGGTATATTCAACATTATGCTTTAATAAGTAATTCGCAACATTTTCCCCATATCTAGGGTTTTTAACACTTGTAAAGCACCCGAAATAAAGGAGTGTATCACTTTTAGTAGGTATTCCATTAGGGAGTTTAATACGGTTTTTACTATCCTTATATGGAGTTCCATATTTTTCATAAATCTTTTTTACTTCTTCTAAACCTTCAATTTTATTTCCATCTTTTAAAAATTTCTGTTTTAGTAAAATCCTCTCATCAGAGGTGCCACATTCTCTGCAATGAACACAATTATAAAGTTTGTGAAAATCTTCTTGTTTAAATTTATAAGTATCCTTAGTTACAAGAAGATTTAATACTTCTTCGTCAGTTAAAAAACTATTTGGATTTACTTCTTGAGTGGGGTATTTTCTTTTTAAAGTCATTTTTTTAATCATTGAATCTTTTAAGGAAATTCAAATTATAGGATTAATTCAAAAATATCTACAGCATTAGGCTTTATCTTACTCAATTTGCTAAACCGTTTTAATATCCACCAACAACTAACGCAATATGTTGTTATATAATCAATATCTTCTCTATCAAAATCTATCATTCTCTTATTTGCAATAGCTTCGATTATATCAGTTCGATGCATATACCCTAAGCCCCCTCCACAACACCAATGAGGGACATCAATTACTTTGTAGCCAGATTTCTTTAGAATTTTATCTACAAATTTATCTACACCTTCTCTTCCCCTGTTCATAAGTTGACATAAATGTTGTACCCCAACTATACCTTGTTTTTGGGCTTTGGATGGTTTTAGGTAATCAGCAATATAG
>JBATUM010000305.1:0-3512 GCA_049671145.1 Promethearchaeia archaeon | reverse complement strand
TAACAGCACATTCCGAGAATAAAATTTTTATAGGTTTATTTATTTCTTCTGATATAGCATTATAAATTAAGCCCATATAGTGTAGCCCGGTCTAGCATTTGGGACTGTCACTCCTACGACGCGGGTTCAAAGTAATGTGTGCTTTCCACACATGAAGAAAATCCCGCTGTGGGCGCCATTATTTTTCCTACTGTTAAGTTAGATTTTCTTAATTTGATTTAGCCATTCATTGTAATTTTCTCCAAGAAAATTCATAATCCTTAATCTAATTGTCTCTACTCTTGGAGGATTTGTTGTCTCAATCTTTAAGAAATCTCTTACTGCCTTATATGATTTAAGCTCTTTATACAATGATATCCAAATTTTCACATCTTCATCATTATAGTATTGCATTCTATAATCAAACGGATCTTTTACAGTTGCCAACAATTTATCTTTTTTAAAAACCCATTTCATTGGTTTCACAAAATCAAGAAATTTTTTAACTTGTTCTCTGGCTTGAATTTGTACGATATAAGTAATAGAAATCTCACCCGATTTTTCTGATATTTCTTCATAGGGGGATATTTTTGAAGTAGTTATCTTTAAAGACTCACACATGTCCTTAAAATCTTCTACTAAAGGAAATGAACCATTTTTAAAGTTTAATTTTATTGCATTTTCTTTTAAAACTGGAAAAACTGAACCATCCGTGTCAAATAAACCTTTTAGACAAGAAATAATGAGTGATTTATTGTTTTTTATCCATTTAGGAACACATACTTGATTTTCAACTTTATTTCCTGGTATTAAACCCAATGATATTAAATCTTCTACTAAATTTTTATTATAAATACTCAGGTAAACACCTTTTCCTTCTGTGCCATCCTCATTTATTTGGCGCGAAATTTTTGGCCTTATTTTAAAAAGAGAACTTAAATAGTTTTTAACATAGAAGACATAATCTTTCTCATCAATATAATTTAATATTATATCTAATTGATAATGTCTATTAATTTGATCCCATCTTAGGCGTCCATCTCCAAGGATAATGCCTATCATTTCTGCAAGAGACTCATCTTTTACCAGCATATTCATTAAATGTTTGTTTTTCTATATAAAAGAGTAGAGAATCTAATTTTTCTAATACAAAAATTTTAAATTTTTATGCTATACTTTTTCCAAGCAATTAAAAATTGTCTAATTATTGATCATCAATTATTGATCATCAAAACTTTTTGCTAAAACTTCATTAAAAGTTCAAAGTTTTTTAAACTAAAACGAATTATTTAAATCACCATTTTTAATAAAATTCAAAATATAAAATTCAAGATTAAAAAGGGTTAACATACAAAAGAGGTTGAAAAACCAAAATGGTTGATGAAGCATTATTAATTGATGTTAAGGAAAAATTAGACGCAGGAGCTGCTGCGACTGATATTAGCTTTGCTTTGAAAATGTATGAACTATTCAAGCAAATTGCGGAAGAAAATGAGGACTTAAAAGAAGAACTAGAAGACATGGATATAACTGTCCAAATGATTGTCACTGATGTGGACTCAAAAGCCTGGATGAAAGCCCACGATGGTATCCTTGAATATGGGGAGGGTGAAACCGATAACCCATCCTTTACATTTTCTGCTAATAAAGAAGTTGCTTTAGGTTTACTCTTTGGGGAAGTTGATGCTACAAGCGCTTATATGGCTGGAGATATTACAGTAGAAGGAAATCTTCAAGATGCTATGGCCTTTCAAGAAATTATTGAATTAGCTATTGAAGCCTTTGAAGATCTTACAGATTAAGATAAATTTGCAGCGATACCCATATTAAAAATTAACTAAAACATTTTTTATTTTATATTTTACATTTTTTTTCTACTATTTTAGATACTAAAAAATATCTCTTAATTAACTGAGTTAAATCTCCTATTTTACTAAATTTTTATCTTAAATAAATTATGTAAACTTTCTCTCTTTGTTTAAAGATTTATATATAAGAAGAAATAAAACCTTTTTATGTAGTAAAAAGTTATAATTAATTACTACAAATTGATTTAAATACGAAATTAAAAGGAAAGGTTGATAAATTAAAATGGTTGATGATGCATTATTAAATGAAATTAAAGAAAAAATCGACGCCGGTGCAGCGGCGGCTGACGTTAAAGACACTCTCAAAATGTTTGAACTTTTCAAACAAATTGCTGAGGAGAATGAAGATCTTAAGGAAGAATTAGAAGACATGGATATTGCTATCCAAATGAACATAACTGATGCTGATGCAAAATTCTGGTTAAAAGCACATGACGGAACTATGGAATTTGGCGAGGGAGAAGTAGATAATCCATCCTTTACTTTCTCAGCAACTAAAGAAGTTGGCGCTGGTATGCTTTTTGGAGAAGTTGATGCTACAAGCGCTTATATGGCTGGAGATATTACAGTAGAAGGAAATCTTCAGGATGCTATGGCCTTTCAAGAAATTATTGAGCTCGCCTTAGAAGCTTATGAAGATTTACTTGACTAAAATCACTCAATTGTTAATTTAGTTCGAAGATTCTACAAAATCTCTCTAATACTAATTTTTTTTAATTCTTTTTAAATTTATTATTAATCAATTTTGTACGTTCTAAAGTCGTCCATAAATTATTTGACAAAAAAAAGCTTTTAATATCCAAAATAATTAAATCAGCTTGAATATTTTATCATTTTTCTTTACTGGTTTGTCAACAGTGATCCCAACAGTAATTCGGTCTTTATTAGTTGATATTGAAGGTGTTTCGGTTAAGTTTTTTTTCTGTTTGATTTGGATAGATTTGATTTTTTGCCTGATATACGTTTCAGTATGGGTTCCAATAATGAAAATTTCATCATTTAATTTTAATTTATGAGCGGTTAAGAGGATTTTTGCCGCTTTTTTTTCTGGATAATAATTTAAAACTTTACCAATTTCAATTTTCTTGTATTGAGAGACGTTGCCATCAAAATCTCTTTGAATTTCAGTGCCGGTAGGTAAACCAAAGTAAAAACCTGTCGAAAAACCCCTATGGTATACTTTATTCAGTCTTTTTATCCAATTTTTGATTTTTTCATGAGTAAGTGTATTTTCATAGTAAGCGTTAATGGCTTCTCGGTAACATGCTGTAGTTTCTTCAATATAGATTGGGTCTCTCATTCTTCCTTCAATTTTAAAAGCATCAATCTTAGCTTCGATTAATTTAGGTATATGTTCAATCATACAAAGATCTTTAGTATTGATAAAGAAAACGCCATCATAGAGCAATTCATTATTCTGATCGTCAATAACACGCCACTTTCTTCGACAGGGTTGGACACATCTACCGCGATTAGCTGAGTAATCTTGAGATTGACATAATTCTGCAGAAAAATAGCATCTTCCAGAAATCGAAGTACATTGAGCTCCATGAATAAATGTTTCTATTTCTACGACTTTTAGTTCATTTTTTATCTCTCTAATTTGCTCTAAGGATAGCTCTCGTGCTAAAATTAACCTTTTTGCCCCTAGGGATTCGTAAAATC
>JBATUM010000304.1:0-13678 GCA_049671145.1 Promethearchaeia archaeon | reverse complement strand
GAATATGATTCAAAAGAAGGTTGTAATTATGGACCGATAAAGACGTATATAACTGAAGATACTAAAAATTTTTTAGAAGTTGATCTGATATCAATGTATTTTAGCTCATTTAAAGTCTTTGCAAAACAAACTAACATTAAAAATTTATCACATCTTGAAATTTATGGCTCTAATCTTAAAATTCAGCTGTATTTTCTATTTGATGAATATATGATAATCTTATTTCTTAATTCTAATACAAATTTAACATCAATAGATATAAACGATATCATAGGTTTTTTTGAAGAAAAACTAAATAAATATCATTATGAGTTTAAAAATTTTAATGCTACAAGTTCTAAAAAAATTTTTAAGACTTTAGAAAGAAATGGAAAAAAATGGCTAGAAAAAATTAATAGTACTTACTTACACACCTATGAGAACTTATATTTGAAAAAGCATGAGGTTATCGAAAGATTCATGAATAAACTAAGTCCAATAATTCAAAATGATTTGTTTGAATATCTAGTAAATATTCCAGAGGATATAATGAATAATCTTTTAAAAGAAATTAACAATAAAATACAAGATCACTTATTTGAATTTAATTTGACTTGATAAGAAGTGACGAAAAAGGGCGATTATTACCTATTTTAAGGTTCTAGTATATAATATGCTAGCATAAGGTACAGGCACTACTTTCATTATTTTTAAATTAAACATAAAATTTTATTATGTATCCTCTCTTTTAGTAGATGTTGAATTATGAAACAAGAGAAATTTCATCATCCTTCAAAAGATATAATTGAAACAAAAGGCACAATTTTACATGGAAAAACTATATGTATGTGTTTAACTGGTTCAGTTGCGATAATAAATGCTCCTATAATAGCTAGAGAATTAATACGGTTGGGTGCTGAAGTAATTACTGTACTATCCAAGGCAGCAACCGCTTTAATAGATCCATCATTGATGCATTGGGCAACAGGTAATCCTGTTATCACTAAATTAACTGGGGAAGTAGAACATGTTCTTCTAGCAGGATATAGACCTAATGCTGCAGGGAAAGCAGATTTAATATTAGTATGTCCAGCTACAGCAAACACAATATCAAAAATAGCTAATGGAATAGATGATACACCTGTCACAACCGTAGTTTCAACAGCATTTGGATCCTCAATACCAATTGTAATTGTTCCAGCTATGCATGAAAGTATGTTTCATCCGATATTAGAAAAAAATATATCAACCTTAAAAAAGTACGGTATAGATATCCTTGGACCAAGGATTTCTGAAGGAAAAGCCAAAATTGCGAAGCTAGATGATATAATTGACCGTGTAATTGATTTATTAATAACTAAAAAGGATTATGAGGGAATAAAAGTATTAATCACAGCAGGTCCTACAAGAGAACCAATTGATAAAGTAAGATTTGTATCAAATAGATCCTCAGGACGTATGGGTATTGAATTAGCTAAAGAAGCTGCAGCAAGGGGAGCAGATGTATTATTAATCGCAGGTGAATGTATGGTGAAAATTCCTGACTACATAAATACCACAAATGTGGAAACAACGGATGACTTTATTAACGCAGTTAAAAATGAACTTTCCTCCAAAGACTATGATATGTTCATTTCAGCGGCAGCAATAAGTGATTATAAACCTATAGAAACTATTGAAGGGAAAATCTCTTCTGATGAAGTTAAGGAATTGCAAGTGAATATGAGATTAACTCCAAAAATTATTGATGAAGCTAGGAGAAATAATTATAAAGCGTATATTGTAGGATTTAAAGCAGAAACTAATGTAACAAGAACTCAACTCATAGACCGTGCTTATAGAAGGTTATTAAAATCTGAAATTGAATTAATAGTTGCTAATGATATAGGTAGAGATGACATTGGATTTAGCAGTAAAGATAATGAAGTATACATAATTGATAAAGAAAAGCATATAACACATGTAGAAAAATCTACAAAAAGATATGTTGCCTCAAGAATTTTGGATGTTGCCTTAGAAAATTATCATAAAATAAGCAAATAAGATTTAGGTTTCCTACTTTTTTAAAAATTTTGAGTATATGAAAATATTTAAATAATAATTCAATTTCTTTTCAAAATGAAAGAAAGAATGCATTTTGAATAGACAACCCGGATTATTATAATTATAGGGTTAAATAATATTGCTTTCTGATTAATTAACGAATATGTAAGTATTTATATATAATTTTAATATTAATGTATTGAAAAAATGATTGGTGAAGGAAAAAATGACTTCTGAAGACGATGGTAGAATTACACAGGGTACCATCGCTCAATTCATGAGAAAAAGAACCCAATTAGTTGGTTTTGAATTTGGATATTGGAAACATACACAATATGCCGCTGAATTTTTAGATAATGCATTAGATGCAATTGAATCATTTCAATGGAATGAATTAGAAGAGGAAGATTCTAAAATTAAATTTGCATTGGATCAAGAATTATCGTTAGAAAATCTATCAATAATTCAGGAAATAAAAGAAGATGAAGAAATTCAACCATTAAACAATGAAGCAAAGTTAGCATTAATGCAAGAAGTAGGAATAACTGAATCAGAAGCACTAGAAGAAAGTAAAGCTCTTATTGAGGAAAAAGAAGAACAATCAGGAGAAATTGCGGATAAAACTCAATTAGAAGTCGAAGAAGAAGTAAGAAGAATCATAGATGATATGAACGAAATAATAAAACCGGTTGCAAATATTGTTGATGTTGAACCAATTGTAATAATTAGATTAAGAGAAAATGAAGCACCTTCTTTCCTAACTTCAGAGCTAAGCCAAAAGAATATAATGAATTATACTTTCGAAATTTTTGATAACGGATTAGGTATGAGTAAAGCTGATTTACGAAAATTTGGCAAATATTTAGCATCTTCTAAAAGTGTTGAATTAAAACAAACAAGAGGTAGTCAGGGATTTGGAGCCCCAAGCGCTTTCAGTGATGCTCAAAATACAACTGGAAAACCAATTGTTGCAGTATCAAAAACATCAGACATGATTTATACCACAGTATCAGAATTTTTTACTACATCTAAAAATGAAAAAAAGTATTTGGTTCATCCCTCTGAGGTTGACAGTCCATTCCTTCATGGAACTTATGTAAAGTTGAATTTCTTAAATGTTAAATATATAAGGGGCTATGTAGATACATATATCAAAGAGACTGCCTTAATGAATCCTCATGTTACACTTATTTATATTGATCCTTATGGTGAAGAATACATTTATCGAAGATTGGTATCTTCCTTCCCAAAACAACCTAAATATGCTAAAGCACATCCTTCTTCAACTAATATTGGAGATTTGCAAGATTTATTAACAAAATCTGAAAATCTTACAATATCTGCCTTTTTACAAGAAAATTTCGTCAGAATAAGTCCTCGAACTGCTAAAGAGATAATAAAAATCGCAGAAAGGGATTTGCAAGATAAATCGAACCTTTTTATCCTTGAAGAAGGATATCTTACCAAATTAGAAAAGAAAAGCGATCCGATATATTATTTGAAGTTTGAGAAGAGAATTTATGGAAAATCCACAAAACCTAGAGATAAATTAATAATCTATCAAGCAGCTTCTGAACAATTAAAGGAAAACTATTGGAATTTAATTGCCAAATATAATATATTAAATAAGGATCTTGAGAAAATTAACAAAGAAATAAAAAAATACAATAATAAAATTGAAAAAAGTGAGACAAAAAAAGATATTAAGCAAATAGAAAAGGCTATTACAAACCTAATAAAAGATATAGATATTGCTAATAAAGAGAAAGAAAAGATTAAGGTTAAGCTTAATCAGATTTTTCAAGCAAATAAAAATGGATTAATAGAACTAAAAAAAATTAAAAATAGGACAGAATTTGAAGATTTAATTAATGAGGCTCAATTATCAAAAAATAGACCTTCAGAATTATCAACTGAACAATTTAATTCCTTATTTCATGCATTTAAGTCTATAAAATATATGGCGCCCCCAACTGATACAGCAATACCTGTCGGAGAACAAGTTTTAGAGAACACTTTAATTAAAGAGATTGGGATACAAGTTTCGGAAAATATTGATGATTTTGAAGATCCAATTGAAAAAATTGAAAAAATTGACGATGAGATCATTGATTTAAAAAAAAAAGCTATTATTAAAGAAAATCCAACTGCAGGGGATGAGATACTTAGAAATATTTCAGTAGGAAATCAAGAGTTAATCACATTAAATTCTAGAATATTAGCAAATATAGCGATTCAAAATGATAACGTTGAATTAACTCAATTTAAAAAATCTAATGAAAAATTTTTAGCAGATGTAAAAGAAAAGGAAGATACTGCTTATCAAGACGTATTTGATTACTTTATCGAAAACTACACTAAGGATGATGATTTTGTATCTGCTGAAACAAGAGCCCCTACAAGTGGGAAAGGATTAGCATATGTAGTTGAGGCTGGGTTAGCTTATTGCAATGATGCTGCTAAATTAGATACTCCCAAGCGATCGAGGGATGTGTTATCCAGGTTTGTGAATAGAACTCCAAAATTGAGAGATAGTGCTGATTGTGCAATAACTAGAGCAGTTCAATCAGTAAATTGGAAGAATTATAAACTAGATACTTATGATAACAATCTTCCAAAGGGACCAATTAAATTGTTAATTAATGTTTCCGGCCCTTATGTACATTTAATGTTTAAATCACAGTCAAAAAATGCATTAGCAGATGACGAAGATTTAATTAAAGAAATAAAATATTGTCTTGAAGCAATAGGTAGGAGATTACGAGTATACCTTAACAGAAAGCATGCAATACATAAAAAAGAAAAGAGAGCAAGTTTAATTGAGAAATATATACCTCAATTCGTAAAAAGCATATACAATATAGCTTCTAAAGGAGAAACTAAATATGAGAAACAATTGAATAGAGATGATTTAATAGATTTAATGACGAATGCTATAGGAGTAAAACCAAGAATAATTCTATCTGAAGAACAAATAATCGATACAAAAGACGCAACAATAGTAAAAGTTGAGGAAAAAAAAATAGAAGAAAAAGAAATTAAGATCGAGAGTATAAAAGAAATAAAAATCAATGAACAAAAGATAATTTCTAAGGAAACTGAAATAACGCCTGCTAAAAAAATTGAAAGAGAAGTACCGGTTGCGATTAAACCTCAAAAATCAGTCAAAAAAACTCCAAAAAGTAAAAAATTAGAAGTTCCAATAATTACCACTGAAAAAATATTAACCACTTTATCTGATAAAGATTGGCAACCAATTACTTATCTCATTTTAAACCTAAAAATCCAAGATATGATGGATGCTCGTTTTTTACAGCTTAAAATGAAAGATTTAGTAAGAAAAGGTTTAGTTGAAGAAAATATAATCAAATCTAAAAAGCATTGGAAATTAAAGTGATTCTAACATGGCAAAAAAAAAAGTTAATAAAAGTTATAATTTAAAAGCTGCAAAAGAATTATATTATGAATATTTAGAAAGAGGAAAGGAGATAAAAGATTTTGAGCAACCAATAGATACTATTAAAATAGAAGATCTAAGTAGAAGTAATATTTTAGACAGAATATATAAACTTACAGATAATATTATTCAACAAATCTACAATACTGGAAGACCATCTATCGAATTACCTTCTAGATCATCATCAAATATAATTTGGGATGAAGAAAATGACTTATTATTACTTGGTAAACAAATTATGGAAAAACAATTTCATTCACTTACAAGTGTTGCTGATATTACGCGCTTAATGAGAGTTCTTGAAGTAGTAACCGAGCTACTTAATGAGGATCTTCATGCCACAAAAAGAGAAGTGTTTTATACAGATGTAAATTTATTTAGTGAACAAAAAAATAGCGATAAAAGCATTGAAGATGTTTCTACTATGTTGTATACTTCAAGAAATTCTACACATATAGTCGCAGCTCCAAGAGGTTCATGTGTGGGTAGATTAAGAATAAGAGACAGAACAGATATAATAGATCTTGAGGCGCAAGGAAGTGGTGGATGGACTATATCACCATTTCTGGATCAAATTGAAATTATTGAATCTGATGCTGAATTTATCTTAGTTATTGAGAAAAATGCTGCTATGATGAGACTTGCAGAAGATAGATTTTGGCGGAAATATCCTTGCATTTTACTTACTGCTCAAGGTGTAGGAAATGTAGCTACGCGTATGTTTTTAAAAAGATTAAATAAAGAATTAAATTTGCCTACTTTTACTTTAGTTGACAGTGATCCTTATGGGCATTATATTCACTCTGTTTATCTAAGAGGCTCAAAAAGATTAAGTTATGAATCACCTTTCCTCGCTACACCAAATATAAAACTTTTAGGTGTTTTAACAAGAGATTTGGATAAATATCAAATTCCTAAAGCTGCAAGAATTAGGATGAATAAACAGGATGAAAAGCGCACAAAAGACTTATTGAAAGAAGACTTTGTAAAAAAAAATGAAGCTTGGGAAACTGACTTAAAACTTGCTATAAAATTAAGAGAGAAAGCAGAAATTCAAGCATTTGCAACGCATGGTTTCAAATTTTTAACAGATGAATATTTACCAGAAAAACTAACCACAGGTGATTGGATATAAAATTATTTCGTAAAAAAGATGGTGGAGTAATTCAGTTAGTAGATAAGGAAAAAATGAAAACCTGGCCAGTAGAATTACCCCTTATATTTATAGAATACATTAGAGAGAAAAAATTAGCTAAATATGAAGATAATACAATTAAGAAAGATATTGAGACTTACCTTGATGAAGTTATGAAGGAAATTGCAATTCCACGTTTAATCGGTGTATTAGATAGCGAAAATGATGAAGAAATAATTCTCTCTCTTACTCGAATATTAGATATTGCACAAAAAAATATTGAAATGGTTAAACCTATTCAGAGGTATCTTGTTGATCTTCAAAAAAGTAAAAACAAAAAGGTAGTAGAATTATCTAAAAAAATATCAGAAATGTTTGTGAAAGCTGAGAGGAGAAAAGAATTAGCAAGAAAAAGAAAAATGATGCGGCAGAAGGAAAAAGAATTTTTAGATGGAAAAATTACTGCTCAAGATTATGCAAAAATTAGAAAAGAATACCTACTTTTAAAAGAATAGTATGATTTTTGATGAATTGGGAAGCTGAAAAAGAGAAATTCTATGATTTTATTATTGAGAATAAAGTAATCGGATTTTATAAGGAACCAGTTCTGTTAAAATCTGGCAGAGAGTCTCCATTTTATGTTAATTGGAGAAATATTTCTGAGGACGTTTATTTAACCGATAAATTAACAGACTATTTATTATCCTACATAAAACATTTACAATTAGTTCCTGATTGTTTTTTTGGTGTACCTGAAGGAGCTACTAAATTAGGTATCATCACGCAATTTAAGTGGGCAAGAAAAAATCGAAATTATAAACCAAGAATTTTTAGATTGTCAATGGGCAGAGGAAAACCAAAAAATCATGGAGAAATAAAAGATAGATTTTATTTAGGAATACCCAAAGGTAAAGTTGTAATTCTTGAAGATGTCACTACTACTGGAGGTTCATTAATCCAATGCATCGAAGAATTACAAAAACTTAATGTAAATGTAATTTCTGCTATTGGATTAACGAATAGAAATGAAATAAGAGATGATGGAAAAACAGTTGAGCAAGTAGTTAGTGAAAAAGGAGTACAATATTTTGCTATGAGTAATATTATCGAAATCTTACCTAAGTTAAATCCAAATAAAGAGATTGCATTATCAATGGAAAATTACTTTAAAAAATATGGAGTTAGGCAAATAGAACTATAAATTTTTGATTGACTTTTTTTTAGTTTATTGACAAGAAAAATGCTCTCCAAGCTTTAATAATAGCATATAGTCTTCTATATAATAATTTTTCAGCATAACTTAGTCTTTTTTCATCGTCCAAAGATAACTCTGCTTTAGATAATCTAAGTAATTTCAATAATCTGCTATCAATGATATTTGTGGTGTAAGAATTGTATCGATCTAAATCAATCTTGGGCTTATGGTTGCGTTTCACCTCAATTTCCATAAAAGGTTTAAATTCTTTAATTCTATTCAAAAAGTAGACGTTTAATTGATGGATTAATTTTTGATCATCACGTTCGCTTATAGCATACCTCTGAACATCAATATTATCACACTTTTCACTAGAACTAAGTTTTAAAACATCATTTTGAATAAATGGTAATGCTAAAAAGTATTTCAATTTGTATTTATTTCCTTTCTCAAATGGACCATATTGTTCTCCTAATAAGGAAAACCCTCCATGGTTCTTTAAACAGTCAGTAATAATTTCTTCATTTTTAAATACAAAATTAACTCGATTTAAATTTAAAGATAACTTTTCCTCAATTTTTTTCAAATTTTACCACACTATAATTTAAAAATTAAAATACTTTAATATATTAAAAAAAATGAACCACTATTGAAATTAAAGGTTATTTATTAATAAATAAAAATTAGATTTTGTTGAGAATTTGCTTGTTGAATCAATTTTAGTAGTAATTTTTATACTAATCTTCATTTTTGGTTTTTTTATTATCTATAAACAAGTTGCTTTAGTAAAAAAAGGAGAATTTAACACAAAAGATCGTCTTCAATGCATTATTTATGGTGTTATTTTCAGCTTGGCTGCTATGATTGTTATTTCTATGGGAGTTATATTTACAATTGAAACAGTTAACCCCCTTATTTTATTAATTCCTTTTATTATTTGCCTAATCTACATTTCTGTTTATCCGTTAATAGATTTTTTATTTATTGCCTTAAGTAAAGAATCTGATGAGGGCCTTACGCCTTTTCATAAATTCATTAGTAAATACTTCATCAACATATCAAACAAAAAATTTATTTCATTCTTTATGGCTCTATTGTTATATTCTTTATTTGTTATACCTCCCCTTTTATTAAGCCTGTTAGGATTACCTTTTTTATTGATATGGATATTCTGGATGCTAGTTTACCCATTATTAATATTAGTGCTCTATGGAACTAAAGGTTATATCGCTGGAATTTCAAATGAATATTATCATATCCCAGAAATAAAAAGATCTCTATTTTTAAATTTTGAAAATAGTAAGCGTGGTATGAAACAGTTTGTATCTTCTCCTAGACCTTATATTATTTTGGGTTTTATGATATTTGTATTTGTATGGGCTTGGATATCTCTAATTCAAACAATAAGTTTTTACTTCACTGGTACACTCGCTATATCCACAATGTCTTCATATTTTGTATATGTAACGTTATTTTTTGGCATCATTGGATACTTTACGCGATTTTGGGGAAGAAAAATTAAATATCGTGGTATTGATATTTATTTTGCTGCATATTTAATGGCTGCGATTGGTCTAAATGTATTTGTTAATTTTATATTAGTAAATATTACCACTTTAGCTAGTACTTTAAATTTCTGGACGTTAACTCAAGAAATTGAACCACATTATTTGTTATTTGCATGGCCTTCAGTGATCGAAGAAATCATTCTAATAGTTTTTACAACCTTTTATTTGGTATCAAGAAAAAGTGAATTCAAATTTAATATTAAGTATTCTAAAATTACTGAATGCGGTCAAACTTTTGATCCTATCCCTCTTTTTAATTTTATAAAGAATCCAAATCCAGAATTGAGAATTTATGCTGAGAGTACATTAATTCTTATGTTTGAGAGGATCCCATTAAAGTATGAAATTTCTCCTAATGAATGGAAATTTAAAAATTTACTAATTGATGGTTTGTGCGATCCCAATATTAATTCAAGAAGAGTTTGCTTTAAAGTGTTAAATCAATTGGAAGAAGATATTCCAGAAACAATCCTACCTTGGATAATAGAGAGTTTAAACTCCCCAAATTATGATAAAGTCCTTCCTTTTGCGAGATCTCTATTAAATTCCAATATCGAATTATTACAAAAAATCCCAAAAAAATTAATTTTTAGCTTAATAAATGATTTCGAGTGGAGATTAAAATTAATCGGATTAAAATTAATTTCAAAACTAATTCAACAAGAAGAAGAATTAATTTTAAAGCTTGATTTTAAAAAGCTGATAAATGATCCAGATAATCAAGTACAGATTGAAATTTTTAATGTTTTAGAAGAATCTGCGTTTCCCATTCCAATTAATCTCATATTGTATAAATTAAATCATCCTCATAGAGAAATAAGAGCCGCTGCTATTCGAAATCTTAAAAATGTTTCTTTAGACAGTATTAATTTAGAATTAATTTCTCAAATTCTTCCCTATATGAATGATCCAACTGCAAATGTTAGAGCTTCAGTTTTTGAAATTTTAGCAAAAATAGGGAATTTTAAGAAATTTTTAATTCCAATCACACCACTCTTTGAGGGATTGGTTGATTTTGATGAAAACGTAAGAATGTCAGCAGTTCAAGCACTTAGAAAATATTTTGATGAAAATCCTAAAGCCTTAAATATAGATATGATTATAAACAAAGTTGATCCAAGCAACACAAAAATTTTAATAAGTGTATTAAAACTTCTTGGCGATTTATGGGAAAAAGATCCGGAAAAAGTTTTAAGCATCCTCCTAATTTTTATAAAGTTTGAAGATAATGAACTCAAAAATGAAATCTCAAAGATTCTTATAACAAAATATCCTAAAACTCCAGATTTAATTTTCGAAAATTTAATAAAAATAAAAGATGAATCGAAATTTATATCAAAAGGGATTATTTCAAGCACTATAATTGAAATAGCTAGACAGAATCCAGATATCGTAATCCCAAAGCTACATAAGTTCATTCACAGTGATAATGACGATATAATATTAAATTCAATTGTTTCATTAGAAGGTCTAGTTGATGATTATCTTTATAATATAGATAAAAAGGTAATTCTTTCAATATTTCAAGAACCTTTCAATATCAATATTAAAAAGGAGGGATCTCAATTAATTTCAAAGATCGCGAAAAAAGATCCAATCTACTTAAAACCTGTAATAAATGAATTATTACAGTTGCAATATAAACAGGATTTATCAGTAAGAGTTATTTTAACAAAAGCATTATTAGAAATTGCTAAAAAAGAACCTGATTTAATACCTGTGAGTACTATAATAAATTTATATTCAGATGAAGATTCATTCATTCGAGAAACAAGTACTAAAATATTAGGATTTATTGGATATAAAGTTCCTTTAGAAGCTGCGAATATTTTACTAAACAAGGCATTAATTGATGAAGAATGGATTGTACGGGATGCAGCTGTCTCAAGTTTAGGAAATATTATTCAAAAAGTTGATGATAAACGACAAATTATTGAAAAATTAGTTTTTTTAATGAAGGATAAAAATAACTGGGTCCGTAATTCATCAATGAATTTAATTGCCTCAATAGAAAATATTGATCCCTCAATAATTCCAATTGAAAATGTAATAGGAAATCTTAATCATGAGAATTCTAAAGTCAGACAAGGAGCTGCTAGTTTACTAAAAATATACGATTTTAATATTATCGATGATAATTTTGAAAAAGTATTGATTCTATTAGGAGATGAATCTGATGAAGTAAGAAGATCAATAATAAATACTATGATTGAAATCATCCAAAAGGTTGGATTATCTAAAATTATATCAAGATTATTGAAAAATCTCAGTGATTCAGGTTCTTTAACTACACAACAATCTATTGCCTTAATTTTAGGAAGAACTGCTAAATATGAAGATGAAAAAATAAAGAAGAGAATCATTGCTTTATTAAAAGTAAGATGTGAGATGTCGCAAGATCCTATAATATGCGAAACACTAGCAAAACTAAAAGACGCTTAAAAATTTTCGTTAATTGAAAATAAAAATAAATCTATATTTCACTAAACAATATCTCTCTCTTTACTTTTTTCTAAAAAATTTTATTTACAGTTTAATAAGCTTAAATCGTTAATATAACGAATTAAAATATCATTAAAAATAATTTGGGTATATTAATTTAAATTTTAAGGTGAATTTTCTTGGCTACACCTGCAACTAGTCCCAGTATTCCTATTCATCAAGTTCAGCGATTTGAGGATTTTATAAGGTTATTCGAAGATAAACCAGGAGAATATAAGTATCAGGACCAAATTAATGACATTATTTCCAAAGGTGGTAACACTCTAATCATATTATATGAGGATTTATTGGCTTTTGACTCTCAAATTGCTGAAATGCTTAAAAAAGATCCTGAATTGTTGCTAGAAGATGCTGCTGAAGCTTTTGAAAATATTTTGAAATTTCAAGGAGGAGGCAAAACCAGTCAGGAATTTTACGTTAGGATTACCACAAAAGATGAAAATAGTCCATTAATTTTACCTTTAAGAGGACTGAGAGCGAAAAATATTGATACTTTAGTATGTTTCAATGGAATTGTAGTTAGAAGTTCAACAATAAGACCAAAGTTAGTGAAAGCAACTTTTGAATGTACAATATGTGGTTCTCAGTTTGAAGTGATTCAACTTACATCAAAAATAAAGTGGCCAAAATTCTGTATTAATAAAAGATGTAAGGCTAAGGCACAATCAGATTTTAGATTAATATCTAAAAATTCTTTATTTATAGATTGGCAAAGTATTATGATACAAGAAATCCCTGAAGATTTACCGCCTGGTAGAATTCCTAGATCTAATCAAGCAATTTTAAAACAAGACTTAGTGGATTTTGTAAAACCAGGAGATAGGGTAAAAGTTATTGGTATTTTCAAATCGGTTATAGCCCAATCGATTAAAAACATAAATAGCACTTTATTTAAAACCTTCATTGAAGTAAATTTTATCGATTCAGAAGATAAAACAGAAGGCATCATAGAATTATCAAAAGAAGATCTAAAAGAAATCAAAAATTTATCAAAAGAGCCAATGATCCAAAGAAAAATTGCTCGATCCATTGCTCCTACGATTTATGGAAGGGATGAACTTAAAATGGCATGTGCTTTAAGTTTATTTGCAGGTACTAGAAAACAGAAACCTGACGGTAGTTATAAGAGAGGAGAAATACATGTGTTATTTGTAGGAGATCCCGGGACTGGCAAAAGTGAAATCCTCAAAAGCGCAATTGATATATCACCGCGAGGAATTTACACATCTGGGAAAGGATCTACGGCTGTTGGCTTAACGGCAGCAGTTATTAAAGATTCTGATACAGGACAAATGAATCTTGAAGCAGGTGCAGTTGTATTAGCCAATGGTGGTGTTGCAGCTATTGATGAATTCGATAAGATGAATCCTGCTGATAGATCTGCTCTACATGAACAGATGGAACAACAAACTGTTAGTATAGCTAAGGCTGGTATTGTAGCAACATTAAAAGCACAAACAGCAATTATTGCAGCAGCAAATCCTCGATCAGGAAGATATGACCGATATAAAACTCCAACTCAAAATATCCATTTACCACCCTCTCTATTATCAAGATTTGATCTAATTTTTGTAGTTATTGACAGACCAAATCCTACTGAGGATGCTCAAATGGCTGAATTCATACTTCAGAATTCTATGATTGGTGCAAATCAAACAATTACAGATGAAAATAATAAAATCTCTCCGATATCGGGAGATTTCTTAAAAAAATATATTAAACATGCTAGGAAAACTTGTTATCCTTTAATAACAGAAGAAGCTAAAGAATATATAAAAGAGTTTTATTTAGATTTAAGA
>JBATUM010000303.1:0-3519 GCA_049671145.1 Promethearchaeia archaeon | reverse complement strand
GAAAATATGTACCTTGTAGGAGTTACGGATAGTTTTGACTTAGGAGGGGGTGATATAGCTCTGGTAAAATATGATAAAAATGGTGAACAACAATGGAATCGAACATGGGGGGGAATAGAACATGATGCAGGTAGAGGAATAGCCACAGATTCATTAGGTAATATATATCTTGTAGGACAAACAGAGAGTTTCGGAGCAGGAGATCATGATATTATTCTTGTAAAATATGATGAAAACGGCTTACAACAATGGAATCACACATGGGGCGGAATTAACCAGGATATTGGCAATGATGTGGTAGTAGATCAGTCAGGTAATGTGTATCTTGTAGGACATGAAATGAAGTATCATCTAGGAGATATTAATATGGTTCTAGTAAAATATGACTTAAACGGTGTACAACAATGGAATCGTACATGGGGCGGAGGTAACCCAGACTATGCGGAAGGAGTAGCAGTAGATTCATCTGGTAATGTGTATCTTGCGGGAGCCACAGAGAGTTTTGGAGCGGGCGATTATGATATGGTTCTGATTAAATATGACGCAAATGGTTTGGAGCTTTGGCATTATACGTGGGGTGGAACTGATTATGACGATGGTCATGGTGTGGCGGTAAATTCATCAAATATTGTCTATCTTGCGGGATATACAGAAAGTTTCGGAACAGGAGGGTATGATATGGTACTGGTAAAATTTAGTCCATATATTGCTTCCACTGGCATTCCAAGTTATAATATCTTTATAATAATAGGGATTTTAAGCATTAGTAGTCTTTTCTTGAAAAAGAAAATAAAATTTAGAAAAAGTAATTAATACTATTATACCTTTCTTGTGGTTAATCTAAGAAATACTATGCTTTAAATTTCAAATTAATAAGTTAAATTAGTTATTAGTGATTACAGTATCGATAATCTTTCCATCTCGCATTTTTAACATTCTTTCAGCAAGAGTACCAACCATAGGATCGTGAGTAACCATCAAGATAGTTTGATTTAGCTCTAAATTAAGTTCTCGTAGTAATTTAACTATTTCCATTCCCATTTTCGTATCAAGTTCACCTGTTGGCTCATCAGCGATTAAAATGGAAGGTTCATTACACAATGCTCGTGCAATTGCGACTCTTTGCTGCTCCCCACCTGAAAGTTCTGAAGGAAGATTTTCTTTTTTCTCACTTAAGCCTACCAGATCGAGAAATTTATTAACATTTCTTTCAATTTCATGTTTGCTTCTACCTGCAAAAAGCATCGGAAGCTCCACGTTTTCATAAGCTGAAAGAACTGGTACTAGATTATAAAACTGAAAAATAAAACCAATTTCTTTAAGTCTTAAATTCGTGCGTTGTATATCATTCATGTGAGCAATATTTGTTCTATTGATGTATACAACCCCACTTGTAGGATTATCAAGAGCCCCAATCATATTTAATAGGGTAGTTTTTCCAGAGCCTGACGGTCCCATAACTGAAACGAATTCACCTTTTATAACATCTATGCTAACACCATTTAAGGCTCTAATTTCAATCCCTTTAGTAATATTATAAACTTTAGTTAAATTAAACGTTTGGATCATTGTAGCAGGGCTTATTAATTCATAGTCCTTGACTTCTTGAAGTACTGAATTTAAAAACTGAATTTCCCTCCTCTTTTTAGCTTTCCTCATTTTTTTACCTCCAAACTAGAATTTATAAATTTCTTCAATTGGCATTCCTCCAATTTTTTCACTAGTGAATTCTCCATCAGTAAGAGTGATAATCCTATCTGCTACTTCTGCTATCCTTATATTATGCGTGACCATTAAAATTGATTCACCAGCGTTCTTTAAATCAAGGAAGATTTTCATAATATTTGTAGTTGTTTCCGTATCTAGCTCACCTGTAGGTTCATCAGCAAGAATGATAAGAGGATCGTTAACCAGAGCCCTAGCTATCGTGACCCTTTGTTGTTCCCCACCAGACATCTGTGTAGGTAGATGGTCCATTCGTTCCTCTAATCCAATCCTTGTTAAAAGATTTTTAACTTTTTCTTTTCGTAATTTCGAATCCTTTTTGTCGATTATCATTGGGAGCTCCACATTCTCATATGCTGTAAGAATTGGAAAAAGGTTATAGAATTGAAAAATTAATCCAATCTTTCTTAATCGCATTTTCTTGTGTTGTTTGTTGGTCATATGTGTAATATCAAGGCCCATTCCTTTAGCATCAACATTATACATAACCTTACCCGAATCTGGGAAATCTAGAGCACCTAAGCAATTTATTAAAGTTGTTTTCCCTGAACCAGATGGACCTACAATAGCGATAAAGTCACCTTTTCTAATTGTGAGATTAACCTTGTTCAGAGCTGTAATGGTGGAATTACCTATAGTGTATGTTTTGATGAGATCTTGTACAATAAGAACTATGTCAGGATCTAAACTAACCGCTTTAGCAGTTGATTTTCTTTCTTTATTCATCCTCACTTCTATTCACTTCTTTCTTTTTAAATGCTATTTTTTAAACCTCTTTTGTTTAGTGAACCCATCATCTTGTTCTCACCGCATCTATAATATTCAAGTTTGCTGCCCATTTTGCCGGAAATCGTGAACTCAGAATTACAGTAATTAAAACAGTCAATACCAAAATGCCAATAGTTGACCAAGGTATTGTCCAAGTCACTGCGAGAAATCCACCAGAGGGCATAGCTTCCACCATCAAAGATCCTTGAATTATGCCTGCAAATATACCCGTTAATACACCCAAAAATGCTAAAATTAATGACTCTCCTGATATTGACCGAATTACCCCCTTTTTACTTAATCCTATTGATCTAAGCATACCTATTTCCCTCCTACGCGCCATGGTTGTAAGAAGACTATGAAGTGTTAAACCAATCATTGCGATTATTATACATAAGATAAGTAAGCCATTTGTTATGAAAACGATTAAATTAATCATCGTTCTGAATGTAGAACTCATAAAGGATTTTGTAAAAGAAAATATAATAAGATAACCTCGATCTTCTATGTAATTAATTAATTCTTCTAAAACATCCTCATCATGTACTCCCTGTTCCACCCATGAAAACCAATCATATACATTAGTTCTAATTTGAAGTGTGAAAGTTTTGAGGTCTATTATTGACCAGTAGCCCCCTGAAATATATAGATTTTGTAGCAATAAATTTTTACAAGCTGTTATATTTATGAGGTTATCACAGTGAACTAACACTGAAGTTACCATATCATTAGAATAATCAGATCCTTTATAGTCAGAATATATAATATTTCTTGCTTTTTCGTAATTTATAAATATTGAATTTCCACTAATATCATAACCCGACTCAAAACCAGCATACCAATTGTATTTTTCGGTATTATACAATGTGGGCGCTTCTATAATTCCAATAATCTCAAATTTTGGCCAAAGATCTGGAGTTAATATTGAATAAATTGACTTAGCTACTCCAAATTTTAAACTATCAATTGTTAAATTATAGTAGTTACTATAGGTGGAATTATAACCTACAATTCTTAATATAATAT
>JBATUM010000302.1:0-1559 GCA_049671145.1 Promethearchaeia archaeon | reverse complement strand
GTGGAGCTTTCACCCCTACTGAAACGTCCTATGTGAATGATATTGTTGACCAATCTATGCGTTCAAGATTTTATGGTTCAATTAATGCAGTTTTTCAATTAGCCCAGATTTTAGGAATGCTTGTTTCCTCAATCTTATTTCAAAATTTACTCTGGCGTCAATTCTATTGGATTTTAGGTTCTTTAATAATTCTTGAAGGTATCTTAGTCGCAATTAAAGCACGAGAGCCTAAGAGGGCTATGAATCAAGAGGAATTAAAAGAAGTATTAAAATCCTCCGATGTAAAATATAATTATAAACTTACAAAAGAAACAATTCGAAACACAATCCTTAGAAGGACCAATATGGTCGCATTCATAGAAGGTATTTTTACTACCGTATTATTGTCAATCCCTGATTTCTTACTTATTGTTTACATAACAGGACCCCCCCATAATGTTGCTCCATTTACGACAACAATTTTTATGCTAATAACGGGAGTACCCGGAGCAATAGTTGGTTCAATTAGTTTTGCAAAAATTTCTGATCATCTTGCAAAGAAAAACATTCGAAATCGAATTTATGTGATTATAACTTCGCTGATAGGGATGTTCGGAATATTCCTATTCATCTTTATCCTTCCCATCCCCAATTTCAGCTTAGAAGAAGGGAAAAGCATAGCAATTATATTCAATCATCCGGAATTTATAATTATGGGTGTGTTAGCATTCCTCGCGAAAATGATTTATACAATTTATTCCATCAATCAACCTCCAATATTACAGAAAATCAATTTACCTGAAGCTCAAGGAAAGATTAGTTCTGTAAACCAGTTTCTAGAGTTAATTGGTTCAGGTTTAGGACCAATAATAGCGGGTTTTTTACTAACTAGTCTTAATCAAGATTATCGATCAACTGTTTTGATTTCCGCTACCATTGGAATGATAGGATGCTTAACTTGGTTACTTGGAGCGAAATCTATAAAAATAGATATCCAAAGAATTTCATCAATATTAAAAATCAGAGCAGAAGAACTAAAAGAAAATGGTCAAATTCTTGGCGAAATAAGCTTAATTGCTCATGATTAAATATTAATTTATTTTTTTTTCTTAGGAATTTCGATTGATATTTTTAAGGTTTAAATTATTATTCAATATATTTTAAGTATTTAAGAATCATTTTAGAAGGATTAAAGTAAATAAAAAAAAAATATGTAGTTGTTTCATTCACAACAATTTTTATCCTTTAGCTATTTGTAATAAAATCAGATAGTAAGATTATTAAAAAAAAAAAGAAAAAAGAATTAAGTAAAGTTTACTCACAACATTTTTCATCTAATGTTGTTTCGCTTTTACGATCGCCATCATTTGAGCTTATACAAGTGCAAAAACAATCCTTATCTTCCTTAACAGGTTCCAAATCTTTTACTTGTTTAAGTTTATTAGACATTTTTTTATATCATCCTAAATTTTCTTTTCTTTATATTGATTCCAATCAAAAAATTTTTAATAAATTGCTATATATTATATATTAAGTATAAATTGTAAAGTATTTAAATTAACAAGTGTATAATAGCATAG
>JBATUM010000301.1:0-28494 GCA_049671145.1 Promethearchaeia archaeon | reverse complement strand
CACACAATCTCCTAACATTTATTGAATTTTAACTAAATGTAAATGGTTTTCTAATTTTTATATTTATGTAGATGACTACAAATAAGAATGTATGATTTAATTTTATATAAAGATTTCCTACCTAATGCATTTCTTAAACTATTATAAGTACAGAATTTATGATTAACGATTATTTTGAGTCAATTAAAGGTAGGATTAAAAAAAAGTTTGTTTAGTCTTTCGATTTTAACTTCTTTAGTTCTTCTTCTAATTCTTTAACTTTTCCATCTGGTTCCGCCACAGACGGAAGTGCTCCACCAATTTCAGCACCTATCTCTGCATCTATTTCACCTAACACTTCCTTAACATCACCGTCACTAACAGCGGTATCCAACATAACCTCACTTATACCATCAGTTGTGATTTCTTCAGTTACACTAAAATCCTCTATATCTACCCCAATTTGGGTCATTAATTCTGTGATTTGTGGAATAGACAATTGATTCTTTAATGCTCCCAAGCTTTGTGCAATTCCATGCATAATATCAGCAACATCTTTTACTGCTGTTGCTTGTTCTAATTTAAATACCATGCCTTCAAGGTTTGTTCTAAAGTGGTCAATTGCACGTGCCTGTTTTTTTACTTGGAGATAGTTACGAGCATGAAATGTAGATCCATCCATATCACCTGCCTTTCGAAGATTTACAGCTTTATCTCTTGCTTGTTTGGCAGTTATTTCCATTTTTTTAGTCTGTCTCATTAATCGTTTATTAAAAACTTTCAGTCTAATTGTTGCAGAACGAACTGTATCCTTTTTACGACCTCCAGACAACCAGTTCGATATATCCTTAAGAAAACCCATTTTGATTCAAACTCATTTTGATTTTTCGTTATTTTATATTATATAAAAAAAATCGAGATTATATAATTTTTTGTAGACCAATTATTGCGTCAAATGGTTGAGAAGAAACTACAAATAAAATAAGAACTATATAGAATCTATATTACTAAAAAGAAAATTTGAAATACCTTTTATTTAATATTTAATATAAGGAAAGATTGGTATTAGATTAATTTAAATAACAATTGAAATATTATACAATAAAATAAGCTAAAAATAAGAGGTTATTATTATCTCATCAGTAGACTCCAAATTGTATCAATATGCTGTTGAAGAAGCAAATGCCGCTGTAAAATTAGATGAAGCAGGTAGATATAGACAAGCTATAAACAAATATCAACGGGCAGCTGAAATACTTATTCAATTTGTTAAATATAATAAAAATCCTATGATGATAAGAAAATGCCAGGAGCAAATTGAGCAGTATGTTACTCGCGCCCTAGCTCTGAAAGCTCATTTAAGCGGCCCACGAGCACGAAGATCAGCTCCAGTAGTAAGTTCAAGTGAGCCAAAAGGAGAAGGAGGGGAGGAAAGTGCTGTGTCTTCAGAAGAACAAGAATTAATGGATTCTATTTCTGGCACAATTTTAACAGAATCACCAAATGTTAAATGGAAAGATATTGCTGGCTTGAAAGATTGTAAACAAGCTGTAAGAGAAGCTATAGTGTTACCAATTATGAAACCACAATTATTTACTGGTGCTAGGAAACCATGGTCGGGGATATTGCTATTTGGGCCTCCTGGATGTGGAAAAACTTTGCTAGCTAAAGCAGCAGCAACTGAATGTAAAGCCACTTTTTTCAGCGTTTCATCAGCAGATTTATTAAGTAAGTGGTTAGGTGAGAGTGAGAAGTTAATATCATCTTTGTTCAAAGTAGCTCGTTTGAGAGCACCAAGCTTAATTTTCATGGATGAAATTGATTCTGTAACCACAACGAGAGGAAGTGGTCATGAGGGAGGGGGAGAGAGAAGAGTAAAAACCCAGTTATTACAAGAAATCCAAGGAGTAAAATCAACTCATGAAAAGCCATTACTTGTACTCGGAGCTACAAATCGACCTTGGGATATTGATATCGCAATGTTAAGTAGATTCGAAAAAAAAGTATATGTTCCCCTTCCAGATCAACCAGCTAGAGCAGGAATTTTTAAGATTCATACCGCAGGTGTTAATTCTGCATTAAAGGATGAAGATTTTATTGAATTGGCTGTCCGTTCTAATGGTTATTCAGGTCGAGACATTTCTAATGTATGTCGAGAGGTAATAATGATTCCTGTTCGAGAATTAGATATGGGAGGATTGTTGGAAGATCCAGATAAAGAAGTCATTGTAAGGGATATAAATTTAAAAGATTTTCTAAAAACGATTAAAAAAATAAAACCAATGACCACTGGGTCTGTATTAAAAAGATATCAAGATTGGGCTGAAGAATTCGGAGAATTTTAATAAAAAAGTTGGTTGCATAAAAAATGGAACGGCAAGGAGAAAAATCAAAAGAAATCCCTAAAGAACCTGAAGAGAAAGCAGGAAAAGAATTAGATGATTTAAGGAAAGAATTAGTAAGATTAAAAGAACTAAAAAGACAAAAAGAACTTCAAGAAGTTGAGGAAAATGAAATAATTAAAGAAGAGGGAGCACAAAACGAGACTTCTGAAAAAGCCATAACTGAAGATATTGAAACCCGCTTGGATAGAATTGAGGATTTTTTAACAAGTAAACTTGGAGATGTAGATTCAAAAGCATACAAACAACATTCTGAACAAATAGAAAAAGAACTTGAAGCAATAGAACAAGAGATAGTTGGCGAAAAGGGTGTTGTTGCCAAAGAAGTATCCACCTATGAATTATTACTAAATGATCATCCATGGCTTGAAGAAAAAAGATATGTATTCATGTTTTCAATTCCCAATAAAAAGACCAATCATACAGATTTTGAATCATGGAAAAGTGAATGGTCAAAAGTTATTTTTGATTATGCAAGATATGCTATACTTCATATCTTATATTTAAGAAAATTACAATCAGAAAAACCTTTTTCTAAGTTTGAAGATCGACATACTGCTTTAGAAATTATTGCTGAGGATCTAGTTGAGAAAAATCAAGCACTTTGGTTATCCAAAAGTAAAGAAAAGTTGAGAATATACTGGAAAACGCTTGATAACTGGGCAGAGGAAATTTATGAATGGGTAATGGAGATTTCACCCCTAGAGCCAATTTTAATATTTGAAATAAGAGAGTCTAATAAGGATTTTAGTAATCTTCCAAAAGAAGATTTAATTGAAATTTTCAAGATGCTTGAAAAAAATGAACGTGGAAGAATAATAAAATCTGAGGATGGGCAAATTTCTTTTAAAATTAAAGTAGAATAAATTTTTACATCGATGGGAAATACCATTGTTTACCTTTTAATAGGGATTCCCTAAATTTTGCTATTCCACTTTCCTCAAGTGATTTTAAGGCCTTTAAAGCTCTATCCTGGGGCCAACTTAGATTAACACATACGTCTTCAAGAGATACATAACCATTTTCTTTAGCTACTTCAATAACTTTTATTTGATCACTAGTATATTGAACTGGAAAGAATCTAATCATCATAGTACCAGAATCTAACTCCTGTAAATCGTCAATTACATTATTCTTCTTTAATAATCTTAAAGCTTTTTTGAGATCTTTTATCTCAACATTACCCTTTAATATTCCAGTATTGATAATATCAAAAACTTCTGAGATTGGTATTACTCCTGCTCCAATTTCTTCTTTTTGCATAAGAACCCGTTGATATGCCAACATACCCAACTTTTCATGGTCAATCTTAGACGATTTTTTAATTACATCATGTTCCGTAATTTGTTCTATTATAATTTTTGAAGTGGGTATCTTGTATAGTGTCTGTAAATATTTTACTTCCTCCTTCAATTCTGGAGTTAGAGCTAATATAACACCATGTTTTTTAGCTAGTTCTTTTAATCTTTCTTTTGTAAACTTTTTTGCAGCTGCTTTAGCTTGGATATCTTTCAACCTTATTTCTGCTGCCTTTTTCTTCATAGCTTCTTTTAGATCAATTTCATCTTCAATTTTTCGAATACCCATCTTTCTTAACACTATTTTTTAATATCTTATTTGATTAATATTAATAAATCTACTTATTTCTTTTCATTTAAATCAAGAATGAATGATTCAAAAAATTTTAGACCCATTAATAATTATGAAAAAAATATTATTGCAAATTCTATTTCTCAAATCTCAATTAAATCTATATCACTATTGGATGAAAAATTATACAATTTGTATATACTTATAAATTCTCCAATTATTAAGGGTAATCAACTTCTAATTTATTTAATTAAACCCAGGAACGAGGATTTAAATCAATTAATTCAATTAAATTCTTATATATATTCAATTGGGCTTTATTTTGGCTTTATAAAGAAAGGTTTTTTCTTTTTAAGTTTGGAAGGAGCTGAATTTTTATATAGAAATAAGTATATCCTTGAAAAAAATCAAATAATTGTTAACATACAAGGTGAAAAATCAATTCTTTATGGAAATAATATTTTAAAAAAGATGGTATCGAACTTTTCGACGGAACTAAAAATAAATGACCTACTAGTAGTTTTAAATGAATTAAATGAAATAATTGCAATTGGTATTACAAAAGTAGACGGAAATGATTTCTATAATCTTGAATCAGATGATTTATTCGCCTTAAATTTGATTGATAAAGGATACTATTTACGAAAAAATCAATAATAAAAAAAATGGTAATTTATTCCTTATTTTTTTTGGTCTTTTTATAGTATAGTATAGTAATTGTTATGATAGCTACAATCATGATTGGTACTATTGATATGAGCGGGTAGGGAATTCCTGTTGGAGTTTCTATCTTAGAAGGTTCAGGTCTTTGAATTACTGTATATTTAAATGGTGTAACCGAATGATTATATCGAATTGCATAATTACCTTGATTATCCCATGCTTGAATGTACCATAGTACTGTCGTATTAAGAGTTTGATTTGAAATCGTTCCTTGCCACGTTCCAACTTGCCCAGATAATTCTGAAAGATAAATACGGTCCCAAAACGATCCATTATCAATAGAATACCAAATAACTACGTCTTGCATTCCATTTTCTTCAAATATATCAACAGTTATGATAGGAAAATCCTCGTTCGTGGGTCCATACCCATCATCATTTGAATCTAGATCAACTACGGGATAATCTATATCGGGAGGTTGATAATCAAAAGTATTATGCTCAAGCGGGAGAGATGTTTCACAGAAACTTGAGGAGTTAAAAATATAAGTACCAAATCTTTCATCGATACCTAGTGCTTGAACAATAAAATCATCAGGTTCATCATCATAAATTTCATAACTTGCTTCATGAGAATTCCCTACCTCTGCGTAATTTTTAATATTCATCTCAAAAGTGGCATTTGATGCAATATAAGGTAATCTCGCTGTAACATTCGACCCAAAATATAACTCAAATGAGAGTTTTCTAGTTGTAGTTGCACCAACCTGATGGTTAGAAGTGTAGGGTGTTCCTCCTCTTTCCATAAACATTCCAAGCCAATCTACGGGTATCGAGTTGTTATAGATTGCATTTTGAGACCTCCATTCTGGTGTGGCATCAGTATCACCAGCAAATGTTTCAACACTTCTGATAATTCCATAATATAAGACGGGGTTCTCCCATTGATCAGTCCCGTTTGAATAAGTTTTTTTAGTAGCATTGAATACCCATTTTAAAATCCAAGTTTCACCCCAATATCTATCTCCATATCCTGGACCAATATAATCTGGATCATCATTTACTTGGCTTGATGTTAAATTTGTGCTATCTATTATTTCGTATCGAAAATCGAAACCCGTTTCAGTGGTCACCTTATTTTCTAATAATAAAGAAGCTCCCGTATCAGTACCACAATACCCATAAAAGTATTCAAGTCCAAAATTTTCTCCTACTACAGTTGTCGCCTCAAGACCAACCCCTATTGAAAGCACTGAGGTTTCAGAAAAGCTAGAATAGCTATTATCACCATTAGGATCATGGAGAATCATATAGAGTTGTTGTCCTAAAAGTGTTGAACTTTGATTAACTATTTTTATTGCCTCACTTGTCAGTCTGACAAATGTTAAGTGGAGTATGTCTGTATCTAAGACAATACTCTGATTTTTGCCAGTTAGAGTAGCGATTACACTACCATCTTCATAATCATTGAGCACATCAATATCTATTGAAGTTTTATTCCATACATTATAAGTTCTTTGAAATGTTCCATAATCAAGTTCCAGTTCTGCGTCATCCATTTCAACCCAATCATATCCAAAAGAAAAGTTTGTAGGATCGCCTTTAGGAAGGATTATACGTGTATTGTTTACTGGAGTTATCCATTCTATAAAGGGTTGTTCATAAGCTCTACCTGAATCCTCTGAAGAATTTTCACTTGTTCCTGCAATGGTTGTAGCACTAACAACATAGTAATACCTAGTGCCAATTATAGCTCCAGTATCGTTATATTGATTAGTCATTGTTGTAGTTATAAGAGCTTTCGGTCCACCAGCTTCCTCTCCGCGATATATGTTATAATTAATAAGTGGTGGTCCATTTGTGACTACTGAATCCCAAGTTAGTAAAATATGAGCAGCACCATTTTTTGCTCGAAAATTATCGGGCGGTTCTGGAGGATAGAGTGTAACTTTAATCATGTTTGGCTTTATTTGATAATCACTCCAAGGGCGAGTATCAAAATAATTAAATTTTACAAATTTCAGTTTAATGCTTTTTGTTCCATTAAAATAATGTGTTCCATTTATGAGGATTTCTTTTTTTATCAATTCAATACCATCTATTGTCCCCATTGAATCCCACTCTAAATTAGCGAAATTGTATAACTTAATCTCTAATCCTATTACAGTTTCATCCATTTGTAAATTTAAATCAAATTTTGGTACATCACTAAGAGTGTAATTTCCATAATTTAAAGTATAATCAACTTGAACATCATATTTATGATACTTATAGTAGATGTGAACAAAATCGAAATGTAAAATGACCGTACTCCATATACTTTCACTGCAATTCATTGACAGTTGTAGATACTTAATATAACCTCCCGCTTTTACTCTATCAAATACAGATCCTTGAGTAATATTCCACCAATCTGTATAAATCCGCTTATTCGTTGGGTATAAATCAATTACTTCATATTGATTTGATCCATCATCAGCAAAAGCCCAAATACTTAAGTTTGTAGAGTGATCTAAACCATTACTAGGATATAAAAAGGGCGAAACTTCATAACGAAGAGAAATGGAATCTACTTGTTTAGCTGTAATATTACTAAAATCGCTATATTCACCCCATTTCAATTTAATTATTCCCGGAAAGTCACTTCCTCCATTTGCTCTAAGGTAGATATATTCATAATCTTTCTCTTTATAAGTATCCGTGAAATTCCAATCACCTCCATCAGTGCTTCCAAAAGTCCCTGTATGTATAGGAATTGTTAGAGGGGAAACCTCTTTTTCTAAAAAATTATAAGAATTGCCTAATGCAAAATCTGTTGAATCATAAGTTCCATCTACTTCTCTGATATTATTTTCATCCCATAGAATTCCATCAGTTTGATTACCTTTTATAATATCTTTATCTGCATAAAGAAAATCAATTCCAGAAGTAGATGATTTAGGTTTCTCCGCCTTAATATCAATTTTTTCTGAGTTATCATCATTTTTATCTACTTTTTTATACAAAGGTATTGTTAATAAAAGAAGTCCACTTAAAATTAAAACAACTATAATAAAATGAAGCTTAAATTTGGATTTTACTTTCAATATATTCATACACCCTAATTTTTTTATAATTAATAATTATGCATTATTATAATATAAAGTCTTAGCAATACAATATTGTTATGTTTTACAATATACTACTATTTTACGGGTTTGTGTGTAAATGCTTATTTTTGTTCGCTCAAAATAAGATTAGATTTAGAAATCTTTTTTTATTAGGCATAAATAAAAGCCAATGGTATTATGTAAATGAGGATAAAGACGTTGAGAAAATTTAATATCACTTCTTAAAGAATGGCCAAATACATTAGTAAGCCCATTAACACCATATTGATTATCAATTTTATTAATAGAGTAATCAGATAAATTTTGAAGCACTTCATTAATAACAAATTCATTTTCTTCAGGTGCTATTGAGCATGTACTATATAATAGTTTTCCCCCGGGATTTAGAGTTTTTAAACCCGTATTCAGCAACCTTTTTTGGATTGATGCCATTTTAATTATATCTTTCATTAACTTACTTTTTTTTCTACTCGGATCTTCTCTAATTAGACCTTCGCCTGTACAAGGAGCATCTAATAATACTTTATCAGCTTTAATTCTTAATTGTTGCAATTTTATAGCATCTAAATTCAAGATTATTGAATTTGAAATTCCCATCCTACGTATGTTTAATTCCAAGGAAGGAATTCTATTTCTATTTTTTTCAATTAAAATTAAGGTTCCTTGATTTTCCATAATCTGAGCTAATTGTGTTGATTTACTCCCTGGAGCAGCACACATATCTATAACTAGATCTGTTGGTTTAGGATCAAGTATTAAAGCAGGAAACATAGAAGCAATGTTTTGTAAATAATAGTATCCTTGTAAATATTCATGGGTAGAACCTAAATTTAATTTGGATTCTAAAACCTCAAATCCATAAGGAATATAATCAATAGGTCTTAATTTAAAGTCTTTATTTTCGAGTCTTTCTTTTAATCTAGTCACTGAAATTTTTAGAGTGTTGACTCTAATAGAGGGGTTTAAGGGTTTTTCATTTGCTTCTAACAGTTTTATTGTATTATTTTCCCCCAGAAATTGAATATATCTTTTAATCATATAAGGATGATAACCAAAATTTTGAACCAATTCACCAATAATATTTTCATGTATAGATATTAAACTCTCAACTCAACAATTTTCTATTAATATTTAATAAAAAATAATGAATTATATTTGTTATTGCAATAGAAGTAGGTAAAATTATGATTGAAGTTGAGATAAAAGTAGCAATTTCAAATCTGCGCTTGTTAAAAGAAAATTTAAAAACATTAAATGGAAAATATGTAATATCTTTAGACCATGAGGATACATATCTCAACATGCCAAGGAGATTAAGAGATTTTAAAAAAACTGATGAAGCCCTTCGATTAAGAAAATCTATTGAATTTAATAAGAATAATAAAGAAAATACAACGTTAACGCGATCTTTTATTACTTATAAAGGAAAAAAAATCGATCAAACCACCAAAACCCGCGAAGAAATCGAAATTGAAATAAAAAATTTAGAAAAAATGAAAAAATTGTTTGAAAATTTAGGATTTAGGGAAATCTTTACAGTAAAAAAGGAACGAGAATTGTATGAATTCAATTTTAAAAACGAAAAAATTGAGATATTAATTGATTTTTTACCAATTCTAAATCAACATTTCATGGAGGCAGAAGTAATCGTAGAATCTAAAAAAGAAGTACCTCTTGTAAAAGAAAAACTTTTTGAATTTCTAAAACAATTTGGAATATCCAAAATCGATTCAATTAGAGAATCATATTTGGAACTAATAGCGAAAAAATTAAAAATAAAATAGTTTAAAAGAATAAAATTTATCGCAGGAGATGGATGTCATTTCACAAGTAATTGATCTAGTTTTTCTATTTTTGTATCTAACTCCTTCTTAACTAGACATAGATCAAAATTTCTAAAAATAATAATAGTAGAGTCTTTCTGAATTGATTTTAGCTTTTTAGAAATTTCATGAACATAATTTAAAAATTCATAATACTCTACATTGTCATCCATTTTGACATCCATCTCCTTACATAAATATATTTTAATTTAATAAAATTTATTCCTAATTAAGAGATCGTTAATTCAAAATAAAAATAAATTGGAGTCCAATCTTTTTTGATATTATTTTGTATGATCTAATTACTTCTTTAATTTTATTAGCGTCAAATTTAATCTCTTTTACTTTGTTTTAATCCGCATTTTTAAACTAAACTTTAGTAGAATAGCAATTACAAAAAATAAATATACCAAAGCAATGAAAAATGTTCCAGGAAAATCTGTAAAGATGCCAGCACATACGTTATGCATTGCATGAAAGATTATTACTAGTGGTATACTCTCAGTATTTATATAAATCCATGTATAAATAAAAGATAAAATAATAACCAAGAATAAAAATTCAGGAAAGCTTGATATTGATCTAACTCCACTCCAATAGAAATTAAAATGCCAGAAAGCCCATAAAATGCCAATTATGAAACTCGTTATGATTGGATTAAATTTTAAGTTCAATTTTGGAACAGCATATCCTCTCCAACCAGGTTCTTCTTGAATACCCGCAATACTTAGGTCAAAAATAACGATCCAAGATATATACCACGAAATCTTATCTATAAATACGTCTTGAATAGTATTTCCCATCAGTAAGAGTAATAATTTTGGGATTATATAAGCAATTATTGGAAAAATAAAAACGATTAAATACCAATAGAACTTAACTTTAACTTTAATCAAGCGTCTAAAAAAGTTCTGCAAGCCCACTTTTCCTTCTGTTATTCTTATTACAATTAATGCTGAAAAGAAAGGTCCTGCTCCAGGGAGTATTAGTAAAATATACACAATTATCTTAATTGATATATTATAGTCTTCATGTAATATACCTACAAATATCAAGCTGAAAAAATAACCAAGCCCCCAAAAAATAACGTAACTTAATACAAAATATAAAATTATTGAGTATGAATCTCTGCTATTTTTACTATGAAATTCCCTATCCTCTAAGGATGAAGGTTTAATTTGTTTCATATATATAACTCAAAATAGTATATTAAAAAAACCAACAATAAGAATTGTGAAAGATTAATAAAAACTTTAAGTCTAAAAGAGAAATGAATAGAAATGGAAGATATAAAAATAAAAGGTTTGAAGATTTACAAGGCAATATTTGAAGGAAAAAAAAATGTCGAAATTGATGAGATTGAATATCCTATTAAAAAATTTTCAAGTGGAATTAAATACTTAGACCTTTTCGGTTATCGCTTCATAGAGCAAAATTGGAGAAAAAAGTCGGAATGGGGAAAAAAGGCACGAGAGGGACATAAAATTATGTGGATTATAAAAGGAAGACGTTATATTGCGAAAATTATGGATGGAGAGTACAATAATTTATTGAAAAAAGAAGATTGAGAACATGTAATGTGCTATTTATCTACTAATCGTAAAAATTTAAATTTTCAATAAATTTAATTTTTGTATTGATTCGGGCAAATTCCTTATTACATTTCCACTTAAATCCAAAATCTTAAGTTGCCTTAAATTAATTAAATTTTCAGTAATATGATTAAGTATCTGTTCCCCTTCATGATTTTTTAGATATAAATATTCTAAATTTTCTAAATTCCCTATAGAATTAGGAATTTCATTGATTTTATTAAAGCTCAGATTTAAAGTTTTTAAAGCTTTTAATTCTCCAATACAATTTGGAATACTCTTGATATTTTGATTTATCATACACAATTCTTCTAAAAATCTTAATTTACATATTTCTTTGGGAAATATACCTATACGTGATAATTCAGATGATAGATGTATGGCAATTACATTGCCATTTTGGTTTATTTTATAATAAAATAAGAGTGATGGGAAAAATGAAGTCTCTAATTCTAATTTGACAAAAGCTTGGCCTGCGAGAATTTCTAATAGCCCCAATATTGAGGCTTCCTCAAAATTAACTCCATTTTTAACATACTTTTCAATATAGTTCTCTGTCGAAGAAATATCTAATACCCAATGTGGAATTAATTCAATTTCATTATTTTTTAAGGTAAGATTTTTGATTTGAGAGAGAGATCCATGTGAATCTGTTAAATCCCCAACTTTGCAGCGGTTAATCTCTAAATATCCCAATTTTGAAAGATTTTGTAGGGATTTTGGTACTTCTTTAAGATCGTTTAAAATTAAACCTGTAATATATCCTTCTCTTGCTGAAGTTATTCTTCCTAATCCATTATACCTGATTTCTGTATTTTCTTTTATTATTTTTTTTCTCTCTTCTTGTTTAATTTCAAATTTTGATAAAAATCCTTTAAAATCCTTCACAAATTTTTTATAATCATGGTAATCTAACTCTAAGATGAATTCAGAATCAGATTTATTTAAGTTATAAATCTTGCTTAATCTTACTAAAAGTTTTTCTTTAAACTTTTTGATTTTTGGAATTTGAGAGCGCTTTGTGAAATCTAGACTTATTTTAAAAAATAATATTGATTTTTCATTCTGAATTCGCCATTCTAAAGCATTTTCTGCTTCTTCTAAATTAGTGTTAATAATATATTTTGCAGCAGCGGTTCTTACTAAAGGAGATTCATCAGATATTAAACTCTTTTCAATAAGTTTGGATATACCAATACCTATTGATGAGAATTGTTCAAGAACCTCAATTGCATTTGCTCTTATTTCTTCATTATCACTTTCATTTATAAGTGATTCCAATAATTTTAGGGATTCATTTTTACTAATTTCATTTTTAAGAAACTTTTCATAAATCATTTCTGGATTTATACGATTAGGCATAATCAAAATATTTCGAAATTAATTAATTTTAATAACATAAAGTAAAGAATGTTTAAAATATACTTTTATCTACTTCTACGTGATGACAATAATTAATAGGTTCGCCTTCCTTAGAAATAAGCTTAATATTTCTTAACACTTTAACATAAGAGGCTAAAACGACCAAATTTTCATTTTTTCCTCTTAATTGGACGTGATCTTCAATAAGACAATTATCAGAAATTATTGCATTTTGGATATCAACGTTTTCAGAGATATATGTTTCATTATATATCAAGGATTCTTTTATTATTGTGCTTTCATCAATATATACATTATCTCCGATGATAGCATTGGGTCCTATCTTACAATCACCTCGAATTACAACATTTTCTCCAACTGTACAAGGAGGAAAAATTTTTGTAGTTGGGGCAATATCAGCTGAATTATCAATTAAACTCTTTCTTTTTCCTTTTAAATTATTCAAAATATCATTCATTAATAAAATACTTCCTTGTAATAACTCATAAGGTTTACCAATATCTTTCCAAATTCCCGTAATTGGAAAGTGATACATTTTTTTGTCGACAATAACTTTAGGGAAAATATCCATTTCAATAGAGGCCTTCTTATTTGGTTCAATATAAGAAAAAATATCTGGTTCTAAAATGTATACACCGGCATTGACTGGCATTGGAATATTTTTGCCATTTGGGGGCGAATATTCATCTTTTTCAAGAAATTTATAGAGTTGGTTAGTTTCAGGATCAACTATAAGAACCCCATATGGAGAGGGATCCTCTACGATTTTACTCGCAATTGTACCTATTCCATTAGATTTTTCATGAAAGTTAAACATATCCTTGAAATTAAAATTTAAAATTACATCTCCATTTAACATAAAAAAGTTATCGTCACCTAAGTAGGACTCTGCTAACTTTATTGCTCCCGCGGTCCCCATTGGATACTTTTCATTTGTATAACTAATCTTTATTCCTAATTTCTTACCATCTTTAAAATAATTTTTTACAATATCTGACATCACACCTACAGCCAGAACTACTTCTTTAACACCAGTAGATTTCAATAATAAAATCTGTCGTTCAATAACTGGCTTGTTAACAACTGGTATTAAAGATTTTGGAATAAGACATGTTAATGGTCTAAGCCTTGTACCAAATCCGCCAGATAAGATAATGCCTTTTACCATTTTCTATTAAAAATTTAGCTTTAAATATATTACTTGGACTAGATAAATTAATATTTTCTATTAAAAATTTAGCTTTAAATGTTTCTTAAGAAAAGAGTTAAAATAAGTAAAAAAATATTATAATCATTTCTTATAGAGGGGATCAGCTTCTTGAAGTATTCTTCTCTGAACCTTTCCTAATATATTTTTGGGTACATCATCGATAAATTCTATGAATTTTGGAATTTTCCAATGGGTCATACTCTCCTTTGCCCATGCTACCAAATCTTCTTCTGAAACTTTTCCTACATATTCTGGTTTTAGAGCAACCCATGCTTTAGCTATTTCACCAACTTTTCCTTCAGGATCAGGTAACCCTGCTACCGCTGCTTCTGAAACAGCTTCATGCTTCATCAGCATAGTTTCGATCTCAGTAGGAAATACTGAATGACCAGCAACTTTAATCAATTGTTTTTTACGATCCATTAATGTTACGGTTCCATCTTCATGCATATATCCAATATCACCTGTTCTTAACCAAATTCGTCCATTCCATTCTTGTAACGTCTCTTTACTCTCTTCTGGTTGATTTAAATATTCTTTCATTACCTGTGGACCATTTATACATAACTCACCTGAATGTTCTTCTCCATAATTAGAGCCTGGAAGTCCATCAGCAATTGGTCCTTCTTCGAGGGTTGGAGCAGCAGCGTCAAAAATTGCCCAATCTGTACCTGGTAAAGGTATACCTATTGTTCCAATAGGGCTTTCACCAAATAAATTCCCACAGCTAACGACCGGGCTAGCCTCAGATAAGCCATACCCTTCTACAATTCTTCCACCTGTTTTTCTTTCAAATCCATCTCTTACTGGTGCATGTAAAGCACCAGCCCCAGAAACGTTTAATTTCATTTTACCCATTAAATGGGGGAATTTTTTTAAATGTGGGTAATCAGCAATTCTTTTGAACAGAATTTCTGCTCCAGCATAAGCAAGGCCTTGAGGTGCAGGTAATTTATCAATCGTTTTAATTAAATCTTCAGTAGAGGGAGGTCTTACAAAAAGCATCATCCACCCTCCTAGTCCAATTGCTACGTTCATAACAGCTGTCATAGCAAATGAATGAAACAATGGTAAAACTCCAATATCTCCCATCCCAGGTTGTTCTCCTCCGAAAATCTCAATTACTTGCTTAATATTTGATACTAAGTTATAGTGGGTTAACACTGTTGCTTTAGGGACCCCGGTAGTTCCCCCCGTCATTATATAAGTTGCTGCATGAGTTTTAGGATCAAAACTTACTTGTGGTAGATTTGGTTCTGTGTTTAGGAGATCCATAAATTTATATGATGGATTAAAATCAACTTTTCCTGAAGGAATTTTTCCTAACATCTTTCCTAAAACTTTTTTAATCCCTGAAAGACCTGTTGCTAAATCAATAGCGTTGGTAGATATTACTATTTCCACATTTGTTTTTTGAATGATAGGTCCTGCTAAATCGCTATAAAGTGAATCTAACACGATTAATACCCTAGCATTTGTTAATTCAAGATGATGAAGTACTTCAAGTGGTTTATAAGTTGTATTTATACCTGTTGATATTACTCCCAGTTTTGCACATGCATAAAAGGAAATAACATATTGAAAACAATTAGGTAATAACAAAGCTACTACATCTCCTTTCTTTATACCAAGATTATGAAGTGCAGTTGCAAACGAATCAATATATTTTCCAATTTCGTCGTAGGTCATCCAAGTATCTATGAACCATATAATATTATTTGCTGGATACTTTTTTCTTTGTTTTTCAAAAAAATCACCTAGACTAATTTCTTCAAATTCAGTATTAAATGGCACTCCTTCAGGCCACCAGTGATGAAACCAACTTTTATTTTCGTCAACATGAAATTTTGCCATAAGTATTCAATTTATATTTTCAATTTCTATTTTAAATTCCAAATAATAAATTTAGTAGAACCAAATATAAAAAGTTTATATTAAAAATTTTTAAATTCTCCAAACAGAAACTATTAGAGATCATCTGTGATTTTCTTAGTAAAGTAAAAACTCCCCGGTTTAATACCTCTTTTTTCAGCTATTTTATAAAAGAGTAATTGTAGAATAATAATTTCCATTATTGGGGCCAAATTATTATCAATAATATTATGCCGATAAACAATTATTCTAGAATTCTTATGAATTTTCTCGAGTTTATTATCAAAATTTTGATTTGTTATATGAAGAACCTTTTTACATTTCCATTTATTAATCAGATTATCTAGGAATTTGGTGTTTAATTGTAAATTCTTATTATCTGATGTAATCAAAATAATAGTGGTATTATCATTAAGGCATTCTATACCTCCGTGTCTAAACGTAGATATGGAACTTGCTTCAGAATAAACCTTTGCAATTTCTTTACAATTCAAAGCAGCTTGATGAGCAGTTACCATCGAAGAACCTCGCGATAATATCTCAATAAAATTCATGTCGTAACCAAAAAAATCTATTAAATCTTTCCAGATTTTATTTAAGCTAGCTTTATTATTCATTAAAGTATCTACTTCAGTTATTAACTGATCAATTTTTTCATGTTCACTTTCATTTGTAAAAAATTCACCTATGATTGTTTTAGCCATCACATAAAGCAATAATAAAGTGCAAACATAACTCTTTGATGTTACTGATACTTCCTTATCAAAATTCATTAAAATTTGTAATTCTGTCATGGATGCAAGGTAACTATCGGGATTATTTGTTATACCAATTGTTAAAGGAGTATCATCAATCGAATTAATTTTCCTAAGTAATTCTCGAATTTCACCGGATTCGCCCGATTGAGAGATAATAATTATTCCTGTATTTTTAAAAATATCTTTCTTTTTTTCTGGAAACAAATTGAATAGAAATTCTCCAGAATCTCTTATTTCAGTTGTTATTCCATATTGATTTAATATGTAATAGGGTAAATATGTGCTAATATAACTAGATCCCATTCCTGTAAAGATAAGTTTATTTATTCCCCCTTTTTTTATGAAGTCCTTTACAATTAGAAATTGAGGTTTTCCTTCGTTCATTATATAATTTAAAGTCTCTCTTAGTGCTAGGGATTGAGATTTTATTTCCTCTAAAAACTTACTCATAATTAATAATAAAAAAAAATATAAAATAAAATTAATTTAAAGAATTCAGAAAAGAAAATCTATTTGAGTGAAAAATTTATGGTTTGTAAACATGGTCTTGATGAGATAAACTGTCCAATTTGTCGAATTTCTACAAGCACAATACCACTTAATGATTTAAATTTGGAAATGCTTAATAATAATCCGCTTAAAACAGAAAATCCCTTTTTTAAGAAACATATTACTAATAAACAGAAATTAGAGAGAAATGTGTTTCACTTACAAAATGCTTTAAAACCGAATTTCATTCATAAGATTCCAGAAATTACTATGGTAAATCAAATTCCTGATTTTGGAAATAAAATTTTTAATGAACAACTCGAAAATATTGATATTTCTAAATCTGACAAATTTGGAATTTCCAAAAAAATTTCTCTAATAAAACCAGAACTGGATCTAGAATCTGAAGATTAGTGTTCTACTTTTAATTCTTCTTATTATTTGTTTCAATGTCAGATAGAATTATATAAGTTTGAATTATAAATATTAATTATAATTTAAATTTGGAAAAAGTGAAATTATATGGAATCACAAATGGAAATTTTTTGGCTGGGTCATGCCGCTTTCAAGGTTGCAATGTTTAGTGGTAGGATTATCTATTTAGACCCATATAATATTAAAGAAGGTGAAGAAAAAGCAGATATAATTATATCATCCCATACGCATGGAGATCATTTCTCAACTACGGATATTAAGAAGTTATGGGAAGATTCTACTATCTTAATAGGTCCAAACAGTATTGCTAGTAGTTTAGCAGAATTTAATGGAAAACCTTTAAAATTTGGTGAAGAATTTGCTTATAAAGATTTTTCAATAGAATTGTTTCCTGCATACACCATAAAAAAGAGCACACACCCAAAAAGTAATGGGTGGGCAGGAACAATAATCGAATCAGCAGGAAGAAGTGTATATCATGCTGGTGATACTGAGCGAATTCCAGAAATGAAGAATCTAACTAAAAGAAATATAACTGTCGCCTTACTCCCTTGCGGAGGGACATATACAATGGACATGGAAGAGGCTACAGATGCTGCAATGGATATACAGCCTGAAATTGTTGTTCCAATGCACTCTTGGGGCGCTGATTTAAATAAGTTTAAAGAAATTATGAATACTAAAGATCCTAACATAAAAGTAGAGATATTAGAAAATAAATCTCTTAAAATATAAATAAAATCTAAAAAGTTAAATACCTTAAATTTTAAAGTTTTTTTTAATTTTGTATGTCAATACATACATAATATTATGATTAAAATGCTATTTTTCCTTTATTTTCTTTTAACATAAGAATTTAATATTAAACTTTTACATAATATATGAAAAAGAATATATTTCAAATATAGATTTTAAAGATGATGATTTATGGAAATCGATGATAGTTTAAGACAAAATACCACTGTTGCATATATCTCCATGGAAATCGGAATGGACAGTAATATACCTACATATTCTGGAGGTTTAGGAGTTTTATCTGGAGACACAGTAAGATCCGCTGCCGATCTAGAGATACCTATGGTAGCAGTCTGTCTTTGCTACAGTTCGGGCTATTTTTATCAATTATTTGATGAAACTGGAGAACAAAAAGAAAAAGAAGTCGAATGGAATTTTTTCTATGAATTTGATAAGGTTGAAAAGCCAATTTGTATTAAAATTGAAAATAAAAATGTTAAGGTTTCTGCGTGGTTATACAAAGTAATTGGACAATCAGGCCATATCCTTCCGATTTATCTCCTTACTACTGATATAGATGGAAATGAGGATTGGATGAAAAAAATGACGGGATCTCTGTACGATTCTACTTCGAGGTGGAATCGCATTGTACAAGAAATAATTCTTGGAATCGGGGGTGTCCGCCTCTTAAATTCTTTGGGCTATAATAATATTAAGACTTATCATCTAAATGAAGGTCATGGTTCATTCGCCACAATTGAGTTATTCAATATGTTTGGCGGTGATATTGAAAAGGTAAAGTCAAGTGTAGCATTTACTACTCACACACCAGTTCCAGCTGGGCATGACAGATTTGATCAAAGTTTAGTAAATAAAGTATTCGAAAGTAATATACCTAAGGAAATTCTAAAATTAGGTGAGGATAATGGACAATTTAATATGACACACTTAGGGATGAACCTTTCAAAATATAGGAATGGAGTTTCTAAAAAACATGCAGAAATCACCAAGAAAATGTTTCCGAAATATGAAATTGATTATATTACAAATGGAATTCATCTACCATTTTGGGTATCAAAACCAATTAGACAAATCTTTGATAGGAAGTGGCCAAATTGGAAGACAAATCCTATTGTACTCCAAAATGCCATAGAATTGGATGATTTAGATCTTTTTGATGCTCATATTGAAAATAAATTTGGACTTATAAGTTATCAGAAAGGACATAGCTGGAATTTGCTAGACGAGGAACTTATTACAATAGCATTTGCTAGAAGGTTCTCTACTTATAAAAGAGCAGTACTCATATTTCATGATATTGATCGGTTAGGGAAAATTTGTAAGGGAAATGTCCAATTCATTTTTGCAGGGAAAGCTCATCCAAAAGATCAAGCTGGTAAGGATTTTATTAAAAAGATTTATGAATCTGGAGAATATCTTTATAATAATTATGGAGTTAAAGTTGTTTTTATGGAAAATTATAATATGGACTTATCTCAAATGCTAGTTTCTGGTTGTGATGTATGGCTTAATACTCCTGAAAGATATCGTGAGGCAAGTGGCACTAGTGGAATGAAGGCTGCTTTAAATGGAGTTTTAAATCTGAGTATTCAAGATGGTTGGTGGCTAGAAGGTTATAAAATGAATCCTATGGCAGGATGGAGTATTGGGCCAAATGATTCAAATCCAGAGGATCCAGCTGTGTCTAATAATTGGGAAATTGATGCTAAAGCATTTTATGACATCCTGGAAAATGAAATCATTACAACATATTTAAATCATAATGAGTGGTTATTCAGATGTAAACATGCAATTTCGCTGGCTGCTTATTTTAACACTCATCGTATGGTTGAGGAATATGCTGATAAAGCATATAACTTAAAAAGACAAAAACCTTGGAAGTTTGATTTAAATTAAAATCAAATTTTTATTATTTAAAAGTTATTTTAGCAATTATTTAGAAAAAATTGTCTAATCTTAATATGATCATCAAACTTTTCTTGTTTAAGATAATCTTCAAAGGTTTGGGTAAATATATCTTCCATAGTATCGATTCCAGAAATTAATCCTTTCATCTCTTTTGCGATTAATAACATATAGTTAGATGCTGTTTCTAAGTAAAAACATCCAGAATTAAATTTCTTATTTATATATTTCTCTATGATTTCATTTGCATTCTTAACAATTTCATTGGTAGTAAATAAAACAATTAGAAAATCTTCAGTATATTCTTCTTTTAAATAGGTATCTCGAATACCTGCTGCTACAAGAGAATCATTGGTATAATCTTTGAAGATATATTGTAATCGATTTAAGTCTTTTCTGAATTTGTTTTTATTATGGAAAAAGCTAAATTCATTACTTAATATTAACGGTTCCCCCTCTCTATATGATATTTCTTTCGGAGTTTCTTTAAATTCGAATTCGTTTAGATATTCATACATCGTAAATTTTTTCACTTTTATAATATTTTATTTAAAGAACAAATATATGCAATTTAAAGCTATTTAATTATGTAAAATTCATTTTTTATAAAAATTTCATGTTTATAATTTGAAAATTTAGTTAATATTTTGTTTTTAGTAAAATGAAATTAGGGATACTTTCTATAGAGAATAATTTATTATTAGCACCTATGCAAGAGGTGACTACAGCACCATATAGGAGATTCTGTAGAAAATTTCAAAAGATTGGCTTAGTTTGTGTTCCTATGATCTATATTAAGAAAATTGAGAAAGATCCTAATTCCTTTATTGCTGATTTATATAAAATAGAAGAAGAAAAACCAATAAGTATTCAATTAATTGGGTCAGATCCGGAAGCTTTAAAGAAAACTATAATATTTCTTGAAAGTTATAAATTTAATGTGTTGGATATTAATGCGGGATGCCCATCAAAGCGAGCGGTTAGAGCAAAGGAGGGAGCTTTTTTAATACAAGATTTAGACAAATTAGCTAATTTAATTAATATTGCTCTAAAATTCTCTTCTCGACCTGTTTCTCTGAAAATAAGAATAGGAGTAAAAGAAATAACTGATTTGAATAAATTAATAAAAGTGGTTAATAATTCTGCTCTTGAATTTTTAATAGTTCATGGAAGAACTGTAAAGAATAAATTTGATAAATCTCAATTAGATTTAGAAACCATAAAAAGTATAAAAGAAAGATTACATATTCCCGTGATAGGTAATGGGGATATAGATGATCCATCTAAAGCAAAAATGTTTCTAGATTACACAGATGTAGATGCATTAATGATAGGGAGAGGATCCATGGGAAACCCCGAAATTTTTAATCAAATAAGCTATTTTTTAAAAAGAGAAAAATACATACCTTTTAAAAACAATGTCCATAAAATGCAAAAAAACATACAGCTTTATGAGGATTGTATTGATGAATTGATTAATAATGAATTTACTATTTCTCATTCAATAAAGGACTATAAATTTAAAGAACTTAAAAGAAATTCAATTTGGTTAACAAAAAATATCGAAGATTCTACATTTTTAAGAAAAAGAATTTCTAAAGCGAAAAACTTGAGAGAACTAAAAGAAATTTTACAAAAAATATATAAAAATAATTAGCTTAATCAATCAGATCCTTTAGCGAGTAAGAGTAGCAACAAAATAATATAAACTGCTATTAAAAATCCCATAATAATCCCTACTAAATTTATAGCCTGAATAACAAATCCCTCAATTGTAGTGGACAATCTTTCTACTGTCCAGACAAGACTTCCAGTTGCTCCTGAAATAATATAATGTAAGTTTATGCACATAAATTCAATAACAACAAATATAAAAAGTTTAAAAAGAACCTTCTTTTTAGTTGTTTTAAATTTTTCAAAAAAATACGCAGCTGTCATTTTATAACTGATTCTTACTTAATAATTTAAATTTAAAAAATTACTTATACTTTGCTAATAATTCCGTAGGTGAAAAGACTCCGTCTTCTGTTATGATAGCAGAGACTAGTCTAAATGGGGTAATATCAAAAGCATAATTAATACATTCTACACCATTAGGTATTATCTGGACCTTCCCTAATATATTACTGACTTCACTGCTATCTCTTTGCTCAATAGTAACATCCTTTACAGTTTCATTAAGAGAGAGGGTTGATGAAGGGGCTGCTACATAAAAAGGGATGTTATTATCCTTTGCAGCTAAGCCTACTAAATATGTGCCAATTTTATTAAAAACAGCATCTGAAGTTACTCTATCTGTCCCCACTATTACTTTATTAATTTTTCCTAAGCTCATTAATAATCCTGAAGAAGTATCAGAAATAACCTTCACAGGAATATTATCATATTGGAGTTCATAAGCAGTTAGTCTTGCTCCTTGTAATCTGGGTCTTGTTTCATCCACAATTACGCTAATCTTTTTGCCTTCTTCAATAGCCGCTCTTACAGGAGCTAAAGCAGTGCCATATTGAACAGTTGCTAAGGATCCTGCATTGCAGTGAGTAAGTACTACGTCTCCATCTTTTAATAAGGTAGCACCATTTTTTCCTATATTTTTATTTACATTAATATCTTCTTGAGCCATAATCTTAGCTTCTTCGACTACTAATTCGGATAAGTTCTTTGGATCGTCAGGATAAGTACTGATTATTTTCCAGACTCTATCCACTGCCCAAAATAAATTGGAGGCGGTAGGTCTTGTATTCCTTATGATATTGGCCGCTTCTTCCATTTTGGTTAAAAATTTTTCTTTTGGAAGGTTTTTATATTCAATTGTAGCTAAAGCGACTCCCATCGCAGCAGCAACACCGATAGCAGGAGCACCTCTTATATTCATAACTTTAATAGCCTTAGCTACATCCCTAAAATCATCAAACTCTAAAAATTGAAGTTTATGAGGAAGCTGAGTTTGATCAATCATTTTTACTTTATTATTCGTCCATTCAATGGAAGGGATCATAATTATTAGAGAACAAAATATTAATTAAAATTTTTGAATATCCAAATTAAAAGTTAGAATAGTTTAACATCATGAATGGCTATTAGATATAATGTGATTAAGATTGTACCAATGATAAAAAACCACGAATTTATAAACCAAAGTAAAGTGGCTATTAAATAGAATAAGCCTCTCACACCAGCCATCCAATGATTTTTTGCAGTCATAAATGTTTTGTTCGCAAGCTCCAATCCATTAAAAGCACCTTTAGAATACTCTTCTGGGTTTCCGGTGATAATTAATGAAAGTCTTGTTATAGAGCGTATTGAGAGCGAAAAATTAATTAAACAAAACATAGTAATTATTATATTTAAACTAATTTGCATTAATCCCAAAGTAAAATTGGTAATTCCCCAAAAAGGCTCATTATTGAAGAAACCACTGCTATAAAAGCCCACAAGAAGCCCTAATAAGATAAAAAAGGCTGAAATAAAAGTAGAATTTCCCATAATAAAGTTTCGTAATGTTTGAATTGCAACTAACTGGTTTTCATCTTTAGTGTGTTTTTTTACCCAATTCCTATAAATTTCACTTAAAAACTTCAGCTTTGTATGTTTTTTCCTTTTATAACTAAATAAGATGACGCAGATGTATGTCAGAATACAAAAAATAAAATTTATAAAAGCTAATTCATCCAACATTTTTATTGATTTTAGAATTTGATAATATTTTATTAGATACTTGTTTGTTATTAATACTTAAACTTTTAGTTTATAGAGAATAGATTATTATAGAATGAGGAAATATTAGAATTAAATTGTAAGATATACTGAGGAACGAATAATAATGATTTTACATAAAGTAAAAAGCGAGGGAATTGCATCTATATCATATTTTTTGGCTTCTGGAAATGAGGCGTGTGTAGTAGATCCAAGACGAGATGCAAAAGTTTTTCTTAAGTTAGCATGGGATGCTGAAGCAAACATAAAATATGTATTTGAAACACACCGTAATGAAGATTTTGTCATTGGATCTAAAGAAATAGAAGATGTCATGGATGTAGAGATTTTTCACGGACCTGGTTTGAATTGGAAATATGGAAATACAATAAGAGATGGACAGGATTTTCAAATTGGAGTTTTAAAGATTAGGGCAATGCATACCCCTGGACACACAGATGAGAGTACAAGTTATGCTGTGATTGATACAACAACTGGAGATGAAGTTATAATGGTTTTTACTGGTGATACACTATTTGTTGGAGATACTGGAAGAATTGATATGTATGGCCCTGAATTATCAGAAAAGAATGCTGAAAATCTATATAATAGTTTAATTAATAAAATTCTACCATTAGGAGATCAAGCTGTTATATTACCTGCCCATGGGGCTGGTTCTGTTTGTGGAGTTGCGATAAATGAAAGAGAATTAAGCACAATAGGATTAGAAAGGTTGCAAAATCCGATATTACAATTACATGATAAAAATCGCTTCATACAATTCAAATTAAGTGAACACCATTATTTTGCACCATATTTTAAGAAAATGGAAGTTTATAATTTAGAAGGCCCGCCTCTTCTGAAGGATATACCTAGATTTAAACCTTTTCTTCCAGACGAATTCAAAAAGAAAATGGAGGAGGGCGGAATTGTTGTGGATACAAGAAATCCAGCATCTTTTGGATCCGCACATATTAAAAATTCATATAATATCTGGTTAAAAGGATTACCTTCCTACGTAGGGTGGGTTCTACCATATGAAAAACCAATATTGCTTATTGTTGAAAATTTTTCTGAACTAAAGAAAGCTTATAAATATCTACTCAGGTTAGGTTATGACGCTATTGCTGGCTATTTAGTGGGTGGAATTATTGCCTGGTACAGTAATAGCTTACCAACTGAAACAGTAGGGATGATAACGGCAGATACTTTAAAACAAAGGTTAGACAAAGGAGAAGATACATTTTTAATTGATGTTCGTGGTGCATCTGAATTAAAAGATGGATATATTGAAGGAGCCAAAAATATCTATGTTGGAGATATTGAAAATAAATTAAAAGATATCCCTAAAGACATTCCAATAGTAACAATTTGCGGCAATGGAGCTAGAGCTAGTATGGCAACCAGCATTTTGAAGAAAAATGGATTCAACAACCTTTTTAATGTATTAGGTAGCATGAAAGCATGGAAAAAAGCAGGATATCCTATTAAAAAAGGGTAAGTAAAAACTTTTAAAATATTACTTATTTGGATTTTTCTTTTTAAGATTATTTAGTAAAATTCTCTAGATCTTTAATTCATAATAAGAATTTTTATTATTCTTAGGATCATAACTTTGATAAGAAATGTATAAAAATGGTGAAAAATAATGGATGACGATATGAAAGAATATTATAAGGCAGCTCAATCTAGCCTTCAAACTCTAGGCCATGCACATCCAGATGCTATGAAAGGATTTCAACAATTTATGGGAGCTGTTAAAACAGATGGGGCGATATCAGCAAAAGTAAAAGAACTAATTGGGATCGCTCTTTCAATCGCTTACCAATGTAAATTCTGTGTTGCTTGGCATGTTAAACACGCTTTGGATAAAGGAGCAACAAGAGAGGAAATTATAGAAGCGAGTATGGTTGCTGGGACATTAGGAGGAGGTCCTGCGCTAATGTTCACTAAATATGTGTTAAAGGCATTGGAGGATTTTGGTAAATAATTTTTTTTTACAAATTAACAATTTATATAGGTGAAAATAATGGTTGATATACTTAAAAAGGAATTAAGCATGGAATTTGATGAGGCCGTGAAACATGTAGAAAAAATTGTTATTGCCGAGGGTTTTAGTCATATGCTAACTAAACCTATTCATGGTATTTTTAAGCAAAAACTGGGAATTAATTATCCAAGATACACAATAATCCTTGCTTGTGCCCCAGAATTAGCAAAAGGAGCATTAGATGTATCTAAGAATGTTGGGTTATTATTTCCATGTAGTTTTGTTGTATACGAGGATGAAGGAAAAATATTTGTTGCCCATACTTCGATTATGAAAGTAGCAGTCGAAGCTAATCTAGCTGATAAGGATGGCATGGCTCCTGTGATTGAAATGACAGGAAAAAAAGTTCATGCAGCTTGGGATAAACTTTAAAATTATTTTTTGTTTATTTAGAGTTTTTTTTTAATCTTTAACCAATAGATTTATACTATTTTAAATCACATTCTAAAGTAATTTACTAATAGGATTTATAGAAAAAGACCATAAAATTTAATCCTTAAATGTAATTAAAACAATAGTAAATTATAATTATATACTTTTTAAGCTCTTTTAATTAAAGAAGTGCTATAAATTGGAACTGTATTGGTTAGGGGTTCTATTGGCAATATTATCTGGGCTGTCCCACTTTTCAGGATTGTTAATTGAAAAAATAATCATAAATAAATTGCCTCCCGATGTAAAATTAATGAAAAATCTAGTAAGAACACCATTATGGATATTTGCATTATTCATTCGCTTTGGATTAGGTTCTGCATTTTATATGATAGCCGAAGTTATCATTGGTCCTGCTCTTGTTCCCGGGCTGATCTCATGTGGATTAATTGTATTAGCTGTAGGTTCAGTAAAAATAATCGGGGAAAAATTAACATTATTAGAAATAATAGCTATTTTAATGATGATGTTTGCTATTGCTTTACTTGGATTTAGCGAATTGTCAATTAACCTTTCTGAATATAATTTACTTGATAGCCTATTTATAATTCGAATGATAGTTTTTACTTCTGTAATAGCATTAGTAGCATTATTACTCCAGTTCATGCAAAATAGAAATAAGAAATACAAAGGCATATTATTAGCTATTTTATCTGGTTTTATGTTTAGTTTATCTAATTTTTGGATAGGACCTTTAATGGGGGTAATTTCTCATGTTTTTAGCGGAGCATTTAGCATTGGAGAATTAATCCTTTTTATAATATCCTCGATAATTCTTGTTATTGTGAATATTATTGCTGTATCAAAAATGGCGGCGGCATTAAGATATGGTGACGCCAGTAAATTAGTTCCAATTCAGAATTTTCCTTCCGAAAGTACTCCTTCAATAGTTTACTTTTTAATATTCTTATTACCACCACCTACGGTTTTGTCCGCGATATTTTTTATCATAGCTATTGTTTTAATTATTACAAGTTCATTTATATTAGGAAAACGACAAGCACAAATGGATGACATAAAAAAATAAAAGTTAAGAGTATCATTCAAAACAGCAAAATTCAAATATTTAACGAGATAATTATGATAAAGAATGGGATTGGAAAATATTATTAAAAACCTTCAAAGGGAATTACCATGGGATATCTTCTTATCAAAAATGGAACATGAAGGGTTTATAAAAAAAGATTCTCTTAGCTTTTCTCAAATATCAAATATAGATAAATTTAAGCAGTTATTTTTATCTGGAAATGTAATGCTTATTGGAAATCGAATTCAATCTGGTTGTATTCGTGATCCTTCCCATTTGCATATATCTCCATATGTCCTTTTTCGACCCATAACTGAAGATCAGTTGAAAAAGATAATTGTTTATTCGCAAGAATATAAAATTCCGATTACATTTGCAGGAGGAAAAACAGGATTATCAGGAGGGTATTCAAATTTTGGAATTGTAGTGGATCTTGCTGATCTTCATTCGTTTAATGAATCATTTCAGATAAATTTTAAAAAAGAGCAAATAAGCGTAGAACAAAGCGCACTAATTTCAGATTTGATTAAAACTGTTCAATTTTTAAGCAATGGAAAATATATCTTCCCGATACAACCTGCAAGTGCTTTAAAGCTACCAGTAAGAATAGGAGGGCTTATTTCCTCAAATGCCAGTGGAGTTACATCAGGTAAATTAGGTTCAGTAGAAAATTGGGTTGAAAACATACGTATCATGAAACCTAATGGAACTATTCTTAACATTAATCAACATAATTCCCTTTTTAAAAGAATTATTGGCGGTAATGGCTTTTTTGGAGTAGTCCTAAGTGCCATATTTAAATTATATAAACCTCTAACAGACTTAAAACGAGCAATTATGTATGGGCATAATATAGAATTAGCATTCAATGGTCTTCAATCAGTTTTAGATTTTAAAATCTTTCCCTTAATTAGTGAATTTGTCATTTCAAATGAGAAACTTCCTGGTAAATTTGATGAGTTGATTATTTCAAGTAAAGAGGATATAAAAACTAAATGGGCTGCATTTATAAAAGGAACTTCAAATGAAATTGATGAATTTCTAAGAATCATGAATAAGAAAACGAGATGTTCTTGGAAAATATTAACTGAAGAAGAATTTCAAGAATTTCTTCAAGAAAGATCAGCATTTGCTTTATTAGTCCAGACATCAGATACTAGTTCTGATTACATCGCATTTCCCAGTTTTGAAGACATTTTAAGTGAGCCAAAGAATTTGCCAGAAGTAATAGAAACAATAAATAACATTTTTATTAAACATGGGTTCCATAAAGTGATTTTTGGATATGGACATATAAATTTTCGAAAAGGCCAAGGATTATTA
>JBATUM010000300.1:0-38626 GCA_049671145.1 Promethearchaeia archaeon | reverse complement strand
AATTACAACTAACCCTAATGAACTTCAGGAAGAAGATGGGATTCCAATAATAGATATTCATAAGGAATTTGACAAATTTCTGAATATTTTTAAAGTTATATAGCATTGTAAAAGGGAAAGGGTAGATCTAGGATTTATGCCAAAAGGGTGTAAGTTGTTGGCACATTAATTTGAAATTTTCTTTTACATCCTCATTCTTATCAGGAATTTGGTTTAAAAAATATTTGTTTAATTTGGAATAAATCTCATTTTTATCTTTTGGATTTTTAATTAATAATCTAATTTCAGATATAAAGTCATTTAATGGGGATATAATCTCATTTATTAACCATTGTTCAAATGTAATTTGATCTTTGTGGGAGATGAAACTGTAAGTTATTACAAATCTAGCGATATCCGTAAAATTATAAAATTTTTCATCAAATTTTGACGAATGGACTTCAACTTGATATGACTTTAAATCTTCCATTAAGTAATTTCTATTCATACTAATAATATAATCTGGCCAAACATCATCTGAGACGTTTAGATCCTGGAAAATGAATAATTCTAATACTCTTAAAGCGATATTTTTACCAATATATCTACTTCGAGGGTCAATAAAATTTTTAGATGCTTGGTTTGGATTAGTTTTAATGAAAATTTTATCAATTAATGTATATAACATACGACAAACGTGATCTATTATAATTGTAAATGAAAAAGGTTTATTTTCTGGATTTTCAGTTATTGATTTATTTTCTTGATCGATTAACGATAAAATCCTCAAATTTAAACTCCTTAAGAAGGTTTTAAAAAACTCATAATTTAAATAATTAATTTGTTTACCGAAAATTTTTGAGAAAAGTAGATCAAAATTATCAAAATTAGAAATAATTGAAAAGTAATCTAGAAAAACTTCAATATCTTTAATAGTAGATGCATTAATTACGTTTTTTAATTTCTTATTGCGTTGATTCAATTTCGATTTAAATTCTTTGGGTAAAAATAGCAAATCACCAACTTCAAACGCCTCTAAGTTTCCACTACCAAAATAATATTTCATATAGAGTAAAAATAAATTAAATTGCGATTTCACCGAGGGTAAATTATTCGCTTGAAAGGTGGAATATAAAGTGGATTTTTTATCAATAAAGTCGAATATTTGAATAAGAGCATTCTTCTTTTCTTCTGTGTAATTAAAATTTGCTAAGAAATTTCTTTTTATAACATCAATTTTTGAAAAAACTGAATCTTCCACACGCGCACAAACAAAATTTAAGAAATCTAATAATGGAGAAAAATTTTGTAATAAATTACATTTTTTATAAAAATAATATAATAAATCTACCAACCTTTCTTTGGCAAATGGATATTCTTCCAAAGCAATTTGATATAGCCTTTCTCTTCCTTGCAATAATCTATCATAATATTCATCTGGTATCCCTTTAAAAGGTTTTAGAAAGTAATAAAGAAACATATAGTAATAACTTTCGAACATTTCATCATGGCTATCCTTAATCACAATTAAAAAGTTGATAGTATTATTAATTTCACCATTTTTTATAACCGCACCGTCCAAAGTTATATGAAACTTTTCTTGGAGTAGTTTTCTTAGAACAACTCCTAGTATTGAAACAATTAAATATATATACCCAAAAGGTGAGGCTATCCCATTGATATGGTTATTAGTTTTTCTCTTGAATTCATTAAAGTATTCTAGTTCCTCATTTGACAGGTAATAATTATACTCCAGAAATACAGTACCTTCTGATATTTTTTCTTTAATTATTAAATCTAAAGAATCGATATTAAATCCACAAAAATTTTGTAAAAAATACTTAAAATACTCATGAAACTTTTGATAAAAAAATGAACTATATGTTTTGGTAATAATTCTCCTTTGATTCTTTAATCTAAACTCGTCCCACTCAAGTTTGATTTTTTGTTTAAATTTATTAAATTTATCTTCATTTTGTTTTAAAATATCAAAAAAAATATTTGAAGTGATTTTGAGAGTAAATCGATCTCCCTTAAAATTTTTCCTTATTAATTCTAAAATATTACTTAATTCTATATCTTCCAAATTTACCTCAATTCAAACTTAAAATAATAACGCTATTATCTAATAACCCTTAATAATATACCAAAGGTATATAAATACAATGAAAATTAGGAAATAAAAATGTTAACTTCGTAATCAAAGTTTCACGAAATTTCTATTTAGAGGTGTTCTTTTGGCGATTTATACTAATAACATAGGAAGTATATTGTTTAATTAAAGAAGGAGTGAATATTTAATTTACTTTAATTATTTCTTCGTAGAAATAGATAACTTATTAATGTAATAAGCGGGTATTTATTTTTAATTTAATTTAATTAAAGATTTTTGTTATTTCATCAATTTCAGAATAAGTAAAAGGTTTTTTGATACCATCTCTATCTATAATTACGTTTTTTTTATTCTCAGCAGTAAATTTGCCGATAATTTCAGCCGATACTTTATTTTTTTTTAAAATTTCAAGTAAGTCCAACGCATATTCATTATTAATTGAAATTAGTAGTGATCCAGAAGATATAGTACCCATTGGGTCTAAATAAAATATTTTACTTAACTCTAATGGCTCTGGTAAAATTAATATTTTTTCTTTTTCAATTAAAACTCCTTTTTTTGATGCAATAGTCATCTCAGCAATTCCAGTAGAGAGACCTCCTTCTGTAGGATCATGCATTGCATTTATTTTAAAGTTTTTATTAGCTAAAAGGGCTTCATTGAAAATACTAATACCAGGATTAAACAAGTAATTTTTACATTTATCTATAAAATCTTTATTATATCCTTTCTGAATTAATAAGTCTTCTTTCTCTCTCCCAATGATGGAAGTTCCTTCAATAAAAATGCCTTTTGTTAAAATTAGTGCATCATTTGGTAATACGCCAGAAGTTTTTACTAGTTTTTCCTTTTCAACCTCTCCCAACAAGGATCCTATTACAATTGGCCTATCAATTCCAACGGTTACCTCAGTATGGCCTCCTATCACTGATATATCTAATGAATCACACGTGTCATGAATACTTTTGAAAATTTCCTCTATTAATTCTTCGTTAGTTCTTTTTTCTGGTAATAAAATAGTTGATTGAAACCATTTTGGTGTAGCTCCAGTGCATACTACATCATTAACATTAATAATTACAGAATAATAACCGATCTCGTTTGTAGCAAAAGTAATAGGATCAGTTTTAGCAACTAGATATTTATCTCCCATATCAATAACAGCTGCGTCTTCACCAATTTTTGATCCTAAAATAATCCTTTTATCTTTATTTTCAAAATCTGAAACAAAATCTTTAAGGATATTATTCAAGAATTTATGCTTTATTTTTCCAATGCTAAAAAACCTATTAGTTTTTTCCATTTATTTACAACTCTTATAAGAAGGGAAGTAGAGTTTTTACATTGAATGGGTTTAAATTATCATTTTAATCAAACAGTTAGATACAATATTTAGAATTAAGTAAAAACAATATTTGGTCTTAAATAAATTTAAATACTTATAAAGTTGTATTTATACATAAATTCATTTATAAAGCTTATAAAGAGACTGACAAAAATGGGTTTTGGTAAAGCATTTGGATTTAGTTTACTAGCATATATAGGTTTAAATTTTCTATTTTTAATAATAGCACTAACTATAAGTGGAGATCTAAATTTACTTTTTCAAGATATTTCAAGTCAACCACTAATACTTTTTGTATTATTTTTAGGACCAATATATTTTTTCCCAGGATTAAATATATCGGGAATTTATTTATCAATCTCATTAGGAGCACCGGCAGAAATCTTAATCCTTGCTATTGGATCTGTGGTTTCTCCTTTTGTAGCATCGATTATTGCTGGTAAAATGGGAGAAAATAAAGCTGGAAGCTTTGGAGGTTGGTTCCTTACTGGTATTCTCTGTTCAATCATTCTTGGAATATTTGCCTTTATAGAACCATTAGCATTAACCTATTATGGAAGTATATATATGTATGGGATCCCTGTTATTGACCCAACATCAACTTTTATAATATCAATATTGAGCGGAGCTGTAAGCGGAGTATTTTATGGCGCTTTTGCATTATTATTTACAAAAACAGAATATTATTAAATTTATTTTTAATCATTTTTTCTTTTTCTAGAAGTCTGAAAAATATTCAAGAGATTAGTACGTTTTAGTAAGATAATAAATTTTTCTTTTAAATTTCTCTTTTTTAAGAGAAAAAAAAATTTTACTAGTTTTTAAGGTTTTTATATAAATTTTTAAGATTATTATAAATTAAACGATAGAGATATTTTCAATTAATATTAACTGGTTAATAGACATTACGTTGTGAAATTAATATAAGAATAACAATAGTATAAGTAAAATTCGACTAATTTACTTTGATATGTCATGATTTTGAGAAAATTAATTGATAAATTATCCGACAGAATTTCTGAAATCATTTTATACATAATAAAAGTCCACTAAAGGCAATCTTGATATGATAATAATAAGTGATAAAAAGGTATGAGCTCAGGGAAAATTCTCAATAATTACCAATTTAAAATGAGTAATGAATTTGACTTAAGTTCAGATTTTATTTATAAGGAAGAAAATTTGATTAGTAATCATCTGATTCTTGACCCAAACATTAATTGTCTGGAGAATATTCTTTATAGAATAATTGAGATTCACTTTTTATTAAAGAATAATCCAAAATTATCTAATAATCAAAGATTAGATTATTGTAAAGTTGAAAGGAACTTAATGATCCAATATTTAAAACAAGTTGTAAGAAAAGTTTAAATTTTTAATCAATTTCAAAATTATGAAATTTTAAATAATCTATATAGTTACAATATAGAGATAAACTGTTGGCAGCATCTCTTAAAGAGAAATAATAAAGAATTCGTTCCTTATGTAAGATTTTTTTGGTAGATGAAAATCTTTGCGACAATTCAAGGGAATCTGCTATGTTTGGTAAGCATATAGCAAAAGGTTTATTTGTTGTTTTTTTAACATTCACCAATCTTTTAAACACATGGTTATAGATAAAATGTTGCCATAAGGGTATGATTAAAATATCGATATTAGGATCTGCTTTAACTATTTCAATACATTCTATAAATACATCCACTACGAATCCAAGAGCTCCTAAATCCACTGGATTTCTTATATTTACATTTTCATATGGGAGTATCTTACTGAGTTTTTCTTGCGAAGTTTGAGTTAATTCGGGTACTCTTAAATTATGGGATGAAAATAAGTCTGTGGAATTCACTGAATTGCCCCCACCAGGAGTAATAACTCCAATATTTCTCCCATTAGGAATTTTTTTAGGATATAATAATTCAAAAGTTTTTATTGCATTCCAAAATTGTTCATTATCCTTAACTAAAGTAGCTCCTGTCTGTTTAGCCATTGCATACCAAAATTTCAAATCACTTGCCATCGCACCTGTATGAGAAAATGTTGCTCGGGAACCATCTTTAGTATATCCTCCTTTCCATATAATTACAGGTTTTTTTTTTGTTGTTTTTTTTAATTCCTCAAAAAAACTGTGACCGTTACCTGAACCAAAAGATTCTAAATATGCAGCTATGATTCTTGTTTTAATATCTGAACTATAATGTCTAATGAAATCAACACAATTCAAATCTATTTGATTGCCAAATGAAACTCCATATCTAAGTCTCATATCTCTTTTAGAACTAACTTCTACTAGTTGATTTAAATGCCCCCCTGATTGGGACATAAATGATATAGATCCAGGAACTACAAGAGGAGTGCTAAATGAGAATGCCATGCCTGTATCTGCATTATAAGGTCCTAAACAATTAGGACCAATAATCCGCGTTTCAGATCCATTTATGATATCTCTTATTTCTTGCTCCAATTGTAACCCTTCAAAATCACCTGTTTCTGAAAAACCTGATGAGAAAATAATTACCCATGGAACAAATTTCTCAACACATTCTTTTAAAACCTCAGGGATGATTTTTGTTTTTACAGAAATATATACGGTATCAATGGGGTAAGGTATATCTAATATTGAAGCATAACATTTCCAATCTAGAATTTTATCATACTTTGGATTAACAGGGTAAAATGTTGTTGTCCATTTTGATTCTTTAAAAGCACTTAAATACAACATTGAACCAAATTTGGAGTTTTCAGAGGCTCCAATAAAGGCTATATGCTTTGGGTAAAATAAGGTGTTAAATTTTTCAAAGTTATATTCTGTTGAAACCATTTAACTAGAAAAAATATCGAATAGTTAAATTCTTTTTGATAGAATTCAGATACAAGTTAAAATTCATCAATAGGAGGTTTTACTTTTCGAGTTAGTTTAATATTTTAACTTAATACTATTTAGGTTTTACATATTTATGTAAAAAACCAAATTTTTAATGTTAAATATAATTAGAGTACACATAATATTTCAAAATACAATAATTAAAAATAGTGAAGTTATAGAATGGCAAGACCAAGCCCATTAGAAGTTTATGCCCTTCTTGATAAATCAAACTGTAAGGATTGCGGATACGATACTTGTATGGCATTTGCTACAGATTTACTCGAAAGAAAGATTAGGGTAAAAGATTGTACTCATTTAATTCAAGATCCTAAACAAGCAAAAAATCTTAATAAATTGATAAAAGTAGTAACTCCTCCTCAAAAACCCGTAATAATTGGTACAGGAGAGAGACAATGTGAGATTGGAGGTGAAGAAGTGTTAATGCGTCATCAACTCACATATTATAATCCCACTGCCCTATTTTTAGAAATAGCTGATGAGGATCCTAATATAGAAGACACAGCAAAGTATTTAACAGATTTAAAGATTGAAAGAATTGGTGATGTTTTAACTCTTGATGGTATTGCATTAAGATGTGTATCCGGGGATGCAGAACAATTTAAACTAGCTGCTAAAAAGTTAATAGAAGCTTCAAACCTTCCAATTATGTTATGTTGCTTAGATCCGGATTTATTATTAGCAGCAGCTGGAGAAATTAAAGAAAAAAAACCTTTGTTATATGCTATTACAAAAGATTCTTGGGAAAAAATAGGAACTTTTGCAGTACAAAATGGTTTGCCTGTAGTAGCAGTCTCAAATAATTTGGATGAATTAATATCTATCAGCGCTACATTGAAAAAATTAGGGGTTAAGGAAATAGTTTTAGATCCTGGTACTTTTTACGGCCCAGGTAAATTAGCTTACACCTATGATAAAATAATGCAAATTAGAAAAGCAGCGATAGATAATGAAGATGTTAATGCGGGATGGCCAGTAATGGGAGTACCTGCTGCATATTGGAGTCAAGTTAAAGTAGAAAGCGATAAAGACCTTTGGTTACATCAATATCAAGAAGTAATTATGGGTGCAATCATGGAATCAATCGATACATCTTTAATCGTACTACATACAGGCCAGAAAAAAGAGGAAATCTGGGCTTTATTAGCTCTGATGACTTTAAGACAATCTGTTTTCAGCGATCCTCGTGTGTATCCTGCTGTAGATCCAGGATTATATAAAATTGGAGAACCTGGAGATATGGCGCCTATATTTGTCACAAGTAATTATCGGATGACGAAAATTCCTGTTGAACAAGATTTACAAGGCGCAAATCTCAATTGTTGGTTGCTAGTAGCTGATACAGAAGGTATAGGAATTGAGAGTGCTGTAGCAGGAGGTCAATTTAACGCTGGAGGTATAGCAGAAGCTGCAAAGGAGTTTAAGGCTTTTGATAATGTAAAACATAGAATATTAGTCATTCCTGGTATGGCTGCGAGGTTAAGTGGAGCTTTAGAGGATGAAGCAGACGCTTTTGTCGTTGTGGGTCCAAGAGATTCGAGTGGTATACCAAAATTTATGGAAACTCAATGGAAACCAGAAGAATTCATGAAAGAATACGAATCCTGGTCAAAAGAATAAAAATTCTTTTTCTTTTTTTAAATTTTTAAAAATTTAATTATACTAAAAGTGAATAAATCTTTTTCAGAGTAATTTCTCCTATACTATTTAATATTAGCCATTTTCCCTCCTTTAGTTCCTTTAATTGGTTAGTTGAATGATGTCCAGTTAATACACCAATAAAGGGACAGTTGAGGTTATTAGACAATAAAACATCCTTAGGATGATCTCCTATAACAATAATTTCATGTTCTGGATATTTATCTTGTAAAATCGTTTTCAATTTCGGATCTAATTTACCTAATTCCTTTCTTTCCTCAGTTTCTCCTAAAATATAGGTAAAATATTTCTTAATCTTTAATATTTCAAGAATTTTTTCTGCCAATTCCTGTTTTTTAGAGGTAATTATGCCCATAATAAATTTCTTTTTCTTAAGCTCTTTTAATTTCTTCTTTACGCCTGGTAGAAGATGTGATTGATAAATTCCTTTAGAACCATAATATTCTCTAAATGCATATGATAATATTGAAGGATCTAAGTCTGTTACCTTAGCAAACATTTCATTTAAGGGTATTCCAATCATAAATTCTATTTTGGATCGTTCTATTTCTGAAAAATTAAATTTTCTTAAAGCGTAATTAAAAGAATTGGTTATACCTTCCTTATTGTTAATGAGAGTATTGTCTAAATCAAAACTTAAAATAATTTTTTCTCTTTCAATCATAAAGATCTAACGATCTCATGTAGTATTGTTAATACTTAATAAAAAGTAAAAATTTAAAAAAAAGATATTTTAATTATTTTTTTGATAAACCAATATAATTACAGTATGTTTATGTCATATATATTGTTAATAGTGGGTCTCCAAACATTTTCATTCCATATACTTCTTCCCAATGATGAAGTGGGATGATTTCTGGTCCATAAAACCAATCTTTAAAGGCTTCTCCGAAAATTTTTCCATTTTTAAGAGAATCATAGAATGGTTGATAGAGACTCATTCCTCCTGATCTAGCACATCCTATTACATTTAGCGCTTGACCACTAAAAAGATAATGTGTGGCGATATTATTTTGTATCATCAGATTAGCTGAAAAACAGGAATATAAATTAAAGAATAAAGGTTGCGGTGCCGCATTATAGATATCATGATATGTTAATATACCATCATCAGGATTAGGAACCCCTTGGTACATGTTAATACCAAATTGTTGTTCAGTACCATTGCAGTGAGCCATTACATGCACTAGTTCATAATTCGTAAAATTAGGATGTGTAATGTCCGATATATTTGAAAGAAAATTTACTGCATTAGTAGAATCATTAGCGAAATAATTATAATCAGACTCACAAGTAAGACTAGCTCCTGTATATGCTGTAAAATTACTAATCCATTCACTTCTATACATTGCCCACTCATCATCGATATAAAGTAATGCTTTATGTGGACGATATGTAAGACCAATTCTTAAATTATGATCTCTAGAAAAGAAATTACTTAATGAAGTAATAGGATTGAAGCCAACCTTAGATATTGTATATGGACTAATACGAGCAACCCAGATTTCTGGAAGTGCATCTGCTGTGCCATTATTATGTTCTGCATTATTGGTTTCGGCTCCAACATCGTAAAAACTATTTCCATTTACATCAGTCCAATTACCATCTAAATCCATCAAGTAATAATCGCATGAAAAATTGCGATACATAGACCAAGCGAAATCATAGTACCTTGCTTTTGCAAATGGAAGCTTTCCTATTAAAACCGCCCCTGTTAACCCGTTGGTATAAGCTGTGGTTATATTACTCTTTAGTTGTGTAACATCGTTGATCGACCAATTAATTACATCAACATTATATCCTTGAGCTATAATATCTTGTTTATATTGATTGATTTCTGTAGACAAACTAGAGGAAATTGTGGAATTAACATAAATATTCACTTTTAATCGAGTTTGAGTTGGTTGGTCTTTAAAATATGGTAATATAAGCGCTAAAGATATAGCAGTACCAAATAATATTATGGTGGTGAGTATAATGGCTTTAATATTTTTTCTCATACTATAAACCCTTATTTTTTTTTGGATAAAAGAATCTTAATCAATTCTAAAATTGATCTTTATAATTACATAGGGTTTGAAATATATATTTATATGGTTAAGCGATCTATACATGTTAAAATTAGAATGTTGTTAGGTAACAATTTTAAAACCTTTAAATAACCGTAGCAAGTACATTATTTCTTCACTACCTTGAATTATTCTTTGTATTCCATATGGAAAGTCTTGAAATTCAACTTGTTTCCCTTGAGAAACCCATCCTATAATTAACTGTACCATCTCCTTATATTTTTTTACCGTATGCCCTTCGGATCCAATTTCTGAAATAATTTTTTGAGCATTCTTTATTTTACCATTTAGAATTGAAGAAATTGCTGCTAAAACGTAAGACTGCACAATATGAGAATACCTTATTTTTTTTAGATTGGCTGCTTTATAATAATATTTATAAAGATTATTAATCATTTCATTAAGTAGAAAATCTTTTGCAGTATCAAGTTGCTGGTAAAATTTAATACTTTCTAAAATTAGTGTAGCTGCTGTATAAAATTCTTTATTCTTTAATCCTTCTTTCGCAATTATATTTAATCCTCTAACTATTTGGTTAAAAATACCAAACCTATTAAATTCTAATCGTCCCTCGATAGCAATATCATAAGCATAAAGATAGCTTTCAGTCGAATCATTTACATTTTCTGTTTTCCAATAATTATCACCTGCTTTAACATAATGCTTATAGGCCATTTCTAAATTATTTAGTTCTTTAAAGGTTACAGCTGCATTGAAAAAATTTGTAGCTGCATCCTCATATTCTTCAATTTTTTCTAAATAATTACCAGCCAATACAAAGCATGATGCTGATTCAATGAGGTTATTATTAATTTCTTGATAACATAAAGCAGCTCCACGATAAAATCGTGCAATTTTTTGAAAATGTTCCTTACTTTTTTCTAAGTTTTCTGCAAGGTTTATATAGGCTCCAGCTTCCTTTTTAGAGTAATGAATAAATTGATCCTCATCTTCTATTGATTTATATAATTTCTTTAAGATTTGACAAATTTGAGCTCTTATAAGATTATCATTTTCTCCTTCAATTAATTCATATAATCCATTAAAATATTCAACTGCTTCTTGAAGAATATCTTTAGATTTACTAATTTCATCCAATTCTTCATAACAAAAAGAAATTTGCTGGTAAGAATATGATGATAAATCAAAATATTGGTATTCTTTTGATATATCTATTGCAGAATCATAATATTTTATATCTCTCTTAAAGTCATTGATTTTAAGATACAATTCAGCAATATTCTGGTAATTTTGAGCAAACTTTCTAGTTTCATCAAACTCCTTTAAAAGCTTACTTTCTTGTTTAAGAAAATCTACACTATTAATTATATTCTTTTTTTCTAATTTAGAATCATGTAATTTTTCTGCATATATATCTGCTATTCTTAGATAAATCTCCGCAATTTCATGTAATCTTGCCTGTAATTTGTATGTAATTATTTGATTTTCCCATAGTTTAATTGAAAATTTATATAGTTTATTTGAATGATTGTTATTAAAATCTTCCAATAATTCAGCTGCGGTGTATAAAAACTCACCTGCTTCAAAGTAATCTCCAGTTCCAACTATTTCATTAGCATACTCTATAGAACGTTCAATCAATTGTTGAATTGTTCTATCTCTCTCTTCTTGATCTTTGAGAGATTTTATACTTGTTATAGCCTTGCCCAATTTTTCTAAGTAATCTCCATAATCTGTATAGCTATCTTCTTGGAGGATCTAAAATCAACCCTTTACTTTATACCAAATTCTATGCATAAAAATTAATATACACATAAAAAATACATGGTTTTTTAGAAAAATTTTAAAAGACCTATTTGAAATGCTAAATAGCTTATTAATCCTTATTTTTTTATTACAAAATTTTTACATTTATGAGATTAAACACTTTTTAAATTATGGAAATAGCTTTAAATATTAAAATAGTCTTAATAATATTAATAAAAATCAAACTATTATTTAAATTAAAATTTAAGGTGTATTGAAATAAAGCAAGTATCAGAGTTATTGGAAACAGGTCTGTATGAAACATTCAAGCCTGAGAAAAGAATGGTAGTAAGAGACCTTCTTAAAGAGCTAAACCTGGAGGGAAAGTACTTCGGGATTCTGATCAATGGAAAGAAGGCATCCGAAGATATGGTCATAAGAGAAACCGATGAAATTATCATCCTACCTCATATAGCTGGTGGGAGTTAAGATTTTTGAATTTTTTTTAAAGTTCTCTTTATTATTAATCAGAATCAGGTTAAAAAGGCAATTATCAAAATATTTACAAAAAACTACATAATATCAATTTTTAAAAGATCTTTTGCTAAAACTGTATTAGGAAATATTTCTTGAGCATCTTCTAATAATTTTGTGGCATCTTGCTGATATCTCGAAGAGATATGGGTTAATATTAGTTGTTTTGCGTTCATTTTTTTTGCGATATTTGCGGCATCAACAGATGTTGAATGTTTTTTTTCCATAGCAACGTGATTTAATTCTTTTGAGAAGGTTGCTTCATGTATTAATATATCTGAGTCCTTTCCAATTTCTATTAGTGAATCACAGGGAGCAGTGTCCCCTGAATATGTTATCTTTCTTCCTGGACGTTTGGGACCGACAATTTGTTCCTTAATTGGATCTATTTTCTTTCCTTTAAAATTCAATGTTTCTCCTTCCTGTAATTTCTTCCAGAGATGACTTGTTGGGATCCCTAATTCTCTTGCTCTTTCAGGATTAAATTTCCCGCTACGGGATTTTTCTATAAAAGAGTAACCAAATGATAATATCGAATGTTCGACCAATGTATATTTTATTATATATCTTTTACTTTCAATAATAATGTTATTTTCAATGTCAATTTCTTTTGAAGGACTTTCTGAATCTAAGCCTTCGAATTCAACTAGTTTTTTATGTAAATGATCAATTTCAATAATTTTAATTGGATAGTTTGCCTTCAACCCGAGAATTTTTCTATGCAAATATAAATATAAATAAAGATTTCGGGGCCCAACAATAGTAACTGGAGAGGTTCTTTCAATTAAACCAAAGCGGAATAGAAGTCCAGGAAGTCCTATAATGTGATCGCCATGAAAATGAGATATTAGAACGTTTAAAGGTTTGTTAAATTTAAGGCCTGCTTCATTCATTCGTCGCTGAAGATCTTCGCCACAATCAAACAAGATTAATTCATTTTTATATTTAAGGGCAATTGAGGGTAAGTTCCTTTCTCTAATGGGAATTGCAGCTGAAGAGCCTAAGATAATTAGTTCCACATTCGCTACACTATAAATTTTTTCTTAGTTGGTCAATTTCTAATCTTTGCTGAATATTTTGCTTGGTCAGATCTTCAATAATATTTTTTAATTCTTCAATTCTCAATATAAGTTGAGGATCTTCAACATTTTGGGCCTTAGTATGTGATTCAGCTAAAAAACTCAGTTTATCTACATCAGCCATCAATTCTGAAATCTTTTTATCCTTTAATCTTACTTGGCTTTCAAGTTCTTCATAACTTCTTTTAATTTTAATAGCCTCATTCTTTATAGTTGTAATTTCCTCATTTTTAGTGTTTACTGCGCTATTTGCTTCATCTAATTGCTGCTGTAAAAAACTTGCCATTTCTCTCTGAATTTTTAATTGACTGTCAATATCATTTTGAGGAATGGTTCCAATGACCGCTTTTTCATCCCCAATTGACTTTAATTGCTCTTGGAGGATTGATATTTGGGATCTAGATTTACTTAATTTGTTTTTTAATTCTTCTACTACTTGGTCAAGTGCTGTTGGCTCAGATGTATCTACTTTTATAACTTTTTCATCTCTTAATTTACTAATCTCATTTTCTTTTTTTTCTAAATTACTTGTCAATTCAGAAATAGTAATTTCATATTTTTTAATTTTTTCATCGAGTTTGCCTTTATCTTTATATCTTTTTAATTTTTTTCTTAATTCATTATTTTCTCTTTTAATTTTGTTAAGTCTATTTTGTAACTCTTCCAAAAGTGCTTTAGAAATATTAGAGCTGGATTCCTTAACGGTGCTTTTAATATTTGTTGCTGAATTTGATTCTATTTTTTCGATTTTTTGTTCTAATTCTGTTATCTTTATTTCTAAAGATTTTATTTCCTCGTTTTTATTTTGTATAGTTTCACTAAAATCACTTCTTCCAACATTTTGATTTCTTAACTGCCGTAGTAAAGATTCTTGCTTATTTATTTTGCCTTGTAGTTCTTTTACTAAAATATTAAGAGGCGCTTTTTCTCTAAGTTCCTCAACTCGAATAACAGAAGAAAATTTTTCCTGCGATTTTATGTTTTCAAGTTCTTTTTGAGCTTCAAGTTTATCTTTTCTTAAGAAACCCATTTTATCCTTTAATTCTCTGATTTCTCTGTCTTTAGCGACTAATTCATTTTGAAATTTCGATTCTTTTACTTTTTTACTTTTCTTTTTAGAGGGTTCTTCAGCCATAAGTTCATGCAATTTCATTAATTCTTCTTCAAGATTATCAATTTTATCGATATATCCTATCATTTCATTATCTTTTTTCTCAAGATCCTTCTTTAGTTCATCAACTTTCTTAAGTAAATTTTCTTCTTCTGTCATAGATAGTTTAATTTGTTTAATTAGAAATTAATCCTATATATATTTCATCTTGTAATATATATTTTAATCTTTTTTATTCAATAGATTTCAAAATCTTTGATAGAAAAATTCTTTTTTATTTTCCTTATTACAGGAAACAGACCTAAGAAATTAAGTAAAAGAAATGCACCCAATAATGTACCCATTATTATAAAAGGTATTGAGATATGTGGTAAATGAACTCTATCGAATAAAACAATGGAATTTAAGATCATTCCTATTCCTAAACTTAAAATTATTGATGGTATTAATATATATAGTGTTTCTAGGAATAGAATTCTCCTTATTGAGCGGAATTTTGAACCAATAGCACGCATAATTAAGAAATCTTTTGCTTTTTCGATAATACCACCTTTATGATAATTATATAATGAAAGAACAGAAATAACTGCCATTATTACGATTAAAAATGTAGGATATAAAGAGATATTTGTAATATAAGCTAAATTGGTTTCAAATACTATATCAAGATTGATGAAAGTAAACTCAGATCCAAGAGTACTATTTAGAATTGTTTCTAAATTAGATTTTAGCGTATTATAAGAGCCAGATTCGTATTTTAACAATAATAAATTAATTTTTTCATTACTGAGATGTAATTCGTTCCTAAATACTTCAATATCAATATATCCAGCATAACCACAATAAAAACTATCGATCACCACTCCGCATGGATGAAACGAATGGTTTAAATCTTCTAATAACATGCTTTGATCAAGTGCATAATCAAAAAAATTATAAGCTAGCCCATCTCCAATAACCATATAAACATGGGAATCATTGTCACTAAAAAATCTACCTTCTATTTCAAAATCTTGTATAATCTTTGTGGAATTTATGCCTACTATAGGAAATTTTCCAGTTCTTTGCTGGCCTACACTAAAACAAGTCCCATCCTCATAACAATGAGTCCCAGATAATTCTTCAGCGTCGCTAAAACAAATTAGTCTCTCATCGATTAGATCAATTTTTGTTAAATTATATAACTCGTCAATGTCTGATGTGTTAAATAAATATTCTGGTTTTAAAAAATCAATGTTATTTGAATCAATAATAATATTTGGGTTTGAGAACATATTATACATCAATGTATAATTAGATATTACATCCTTATGGCCAATTGCAACAATATTATTGCCTTGAGATTTATTTACCCATTCTCTCGAGGAAGATCCTAAAACTAGAATTCCCAATGTTAATGTAAAAATTATTAAGGTGATAGCCGAAAATACAAAAAGATATCGCTTAAATTCGCCCTTTCTTCTTAAAGTGTTAATGATAGATATTTTAAAATTATATCCAATTTTAGATAACCATTTGGGAATAAAGGTTAAACCTTTACTTGCATCATAATCATATGGTATCTCTTTAGAAAAACTTTTAATGATTTTTTGATTCCCAAATTTTCTTAAAATGTATCCAGGAATGATAAAAATACCTCCTAGACATGAAATAAATAATATTGGAGTGTAAAAATAATCAAATTGAAAAAATATTGAAACCCCCAGAGATGACGAAATCAATGCAAAGATCCCAAAAGAGAGTAATCCGATAATAAAGCCGATTACAAATCCTATTATAAAGATTAGATATATTTCAGTTAAATAATATCCATATAATTTTCTAGGAATAGATCCTAAGGCTCTCATTATTGCAATATCTCGCTTTTTAGATACAATTAAAGTACTACTTATAATAATTACAATGATAAATGCTAATCCTATCATTAAACTTACAATTAAAATGCTATAATTTGTATATATAATACTTATACCACCAGAGAAGAAAAATGGATTTTCAAATACATAAATAATAAAGCTGTTTAGTCCTGTAGAGGTTGTTAAATAAATTAAAAAAGTTGTGGCCGCGATTATTAAAATAATCATAAATAAATATGGCAATGAAATTTCTCTCTTCCTGTAGAAATCCTTTACTGCAAAATCAAGGGACATAATAATATTCCTCTTAATTCTATTTCTGATCTACTTTAATGATACTTCCTTCCTCAAATGTAATAACTTTATCTGCAAGTTCAATTAAATAATCATCATGCGTAGCAATTATTATTGTTTTTCCCTTATTTTTCATATCCTTAAAGAGATCTCTAATAAACAAGCTGGTTTTTTGATCTAAATTAGCTGTTGGTTCGTCTGCTAATATTATAGGTGGATTATTAGCTAATGCGCGTGCTATTGCTACTCTTTGCTGTTCGCCAGCAGAAAGCTGAAAAGGAAGATGTTCCCTTCTTTCTCCTAGACCAATTCTCTTTAATAGCTCAACAGATCGCTCTCTTTGTTCTTTTAGAGTCATACCTGCTAAATTCATTGGAAACATTACATTTTCCTCGGCAGTCAAAGTGCTAATAAGATTATAATTCTGAAAGATAAATCCAGAATTTATTAATCTAAAAGTAGCTAAAGTTTCCTCCTCCATATCAGTGATATTTACTCCACTATTATAAATGGTTCCTGAATTTGGAGAATCTAACCCTCCAATTAAATTTAACAGCGTTGTTTTCCCAGCACCAGAATGTCCTTTAATAACAATAAATTCGCACTCTTCTACATTTAACGATACATCATTCACGGCTCTAACTACAAAATCACCAATTTCATAGTCTTTAATTAGGTTTTTGGCGATAATTATAGTATTTACTTTTTCTGATTCCGGTTTAAAATTAGGCTCTTCAAGTTTATGTTTGTTGACTATTAAATCTTTTTCCATATCTAATATATAATTTAATAATTTAAAGCTATTTTTTTAATAATACATAGCTATTTAAAAATGTTAATTGAAGGTTTTTGAATACATTTAATATTTATGGGTTCCGATATAATAAATAAGATTTATATATCATCTTTTCATATATCATCATTAGAGGGAAGTTTGGATTAGTGTAAAATATATAATATCCCCTAATTTCCTAATTAAACACGTCATAAATTACCCGGATACGTGCAATTCGCGACGTGGGTCAAATGGTAACTAAGTTTTATCCCAAAACTTGACCTCCTCGGAGGTTCCCTTTTCCCGACTTCTCTCTTCTCCTTTTTTTAAGAGTTTATTTAACAAATATATGAAGTTTTTTCTTAAAATTTAAACAGTATTAAAATTTTTAATAGTTAAGGTATATAATTATTCAACGCAATGGAATTAGGGATAATTATTATGGATTTTGAGAAATTAACCGAATTAATTATAGAGTTAGAAGTAGACGATATTGCAGACGCTGTGAAAGAAGCTTTAGAAGTAGATGGTAAGGATCCATTTGAGGTATTAAATGCATTAACAAAGGGTATGGATGAAGTTGGGCGAAGATATGAAGAAAAAGAGTATTATTTAACTGAATTAGTTCTAGCTGGAGAGACGATGAAAGAAGCATTTAAAATACTTCAACCAGCTTTAGCCGCTGCTGATAAATCAGAGGAGAAAGTGAAAATATTATTAGCTACAGTTAAAGGCGATAACCATGATATCGGAAAGAACATATTGGCTTCACTCCTCCTTAGTTCTGGCTTCGAAATATATGATTTAGGTATGGATGTTGATGAAAATACAATTGTAGAAAAAGTAAAAGAGACGGGTGCGACAATAATAGGTTTAAGTTCACTTCTAACTATGACAGTAGAACACATTAAAGTCGTTCATGAGGCATTGATAACTGCGGGATTACGTGATAGAGTGAAACTTATAGTAGGTGGAGCGCCATTGAATATGGAACTTGCCAAGAAACTCGGAGCTGATGACTTTGCAGACGATGCTGTAGAGGGTGTAAAACATATTAAAAATTTGGCTGGAATGTAATAACAAAAAATGATTTTTCTTATTCTTTTTTCCTTAGTTTTAAATTGGTATAAGAGCAAATTTTTAGATAATTTATATTTTATAAAGGGTGTTTATTATATACATTAATTTCTGTTTATAGTCCTTATTCTTTTCTACTAAATTATAATGTGAATATTTAATTGTGTAAGAAACTGTAAATATATTGAATTTAGTAATTAATCTGTATTTTGAAGGTGATATTTAATATGACACAAGAAATAGAATATGATGATGAGTTAGATACCAGAGGTTTATATTGCCCTGAACCTTTATTTGAAGTTAGAAATTTTTCAGAAACATTGGAGGCTGGAATGTGTTTCAAAGTATTATCAGACGATCCAGCTGCTGAAGAGGATTTAAAGAGATGGGCAAAAAGAACTGATACTGAGTTAGTTGAATTTCATAAAGAAGGGGAAGATTTAATTTTTTATTTTAGAAAAAAGAAATAAGAGGTAAAAAAAATTGGAAGAAAAATATATTTTATATGTTCAAACAACTGATGCTCCAGAGAGACAATACTCGCCTTTAGTTTTAGCACAAACAGCTAGGGCAATGGATATTAAAGCAACATTATATTATCTCGGAATGGGGTTAAAAATCTTAAAACCTGGCGTAGCAGAAAATATTCAAGTTGGGGAATTTCCTACAGTTAAAGAGATGATAGACAAATCACTTGAGATGGGTGTAGAGATATTAGTCTGCGAAGCATCAAAAAGGATGTTAGGTTGGGAAAAAGTTGATTTAATTCCTGGAGCAAAAATCGTAGGTGCAGCTACTTTAAATGATTTAGTATTAGAAGCAGATGCTACTCAATGGTTTTAAATATGGTGAGATCTTTTAAAATTATGTTAAATTGTTTAAAATATTAAAAAAGTTAGGAGGTTAATTAATGTGAGCATATACTTGGATAACCAGGCAGCTAAACCTGTTGATGAGAGAGTTATCTCAGAAATGTTGCCATATTTTAGAGATAAATTTGCGAATCCTGCTTCTTTACATGCTGATGGTGATATAGCCACTGACATTTTAGAGAAGTCAAGGGAGATGGTGGCAGATTTTATAAATGCTCCGAATCCATCAGATATTATTTTTACTTCAGGAGCAACAGAGTCAAATAATTTAGCAATAATCGGTGCTGCTAACTTTTATAAAAGAAAAGGAAATCATATAATTATTTCTGAGATAGAACATATTTCTATTTTGAATATTGCAAAATATTTGGAAAAGCAAGGATTTAAAATAAGTAGAATCCCCGTTGACAGATATGGTATAATACGTTTGGATAAATTAGAGAATTTGATCAATGATGGTACAATTTTAATATCTGTTGCATCAGCGAGTAATGAAGTGGGTTCTATCCAACCAATTGAAGAAATCAGTAAAATTGCAACTAAAAACAAGATTCTTTTTCATACAGATGCAATTCCTAGTGAAAGTACTTTACCAATTGATGTCCAAAGTGTTCCTATTGATATGATTACTTTATCTTCTAATGATATTTATGGACCGCGTGGAGTTGGAGCCCTATATTTGAAAAAAGGAGTGAGAGTTAATCCAATTATTATTGGAGGAGGTCAAGAAAGAGGCTTCAGATCAGGTTCAGAAAATATCCCCGGCATTGTTGGATTTGCAAAAGCTGCTGAAATTATGAAGTATGAAATGCCAAAAGAGGTTGAATATCTTAAAGGGTTAAGAGATAAATTAATCAGTGGAGTGCTTGAAATAATACCAAATTCTCATTTAAATGGTCATCCAGAAAACCGGCTGGCCAATAATGCTCATTTTAGATTCGATTATATCGAAGGAGAATCTTTAATCTTGCAATTAAAAGAACATAAAGTCGCTGCTGCTACGGGATCTGCATGTTCTTCTAAAACTTTAGAACCTTCACATACTTTAATAGCAATGGGACTACTCCATGAAGAGGCACATGGAAGCTTGTTAGTCTCCTTAGGAAGGACAACAAAAGAAACAGACATTAATAAATTAATTGAGGTATTACCCGGAGCAGTAAAAAGATTAAGAATAATGTCTCCTTTAACTCCTCCTGAATTATTAAAAAAATATGAAGAGGTGAAATAAAAGATTGAAATCAACTCAATATTCTGAAAAAGTTTTAGAACATTTTAGAAATCCAAGAAATGTTGGTGTTATCGATAACCCAGATGGGTATGGAAAAGTTGGAAATCCAGTATGCGGCGATCTGATGGAAATTTTTATAAAAGTAAAAAAAGATGATGCTGGAGAGGACATTATTGATGATATTAAATTTAGAACTTTTGGATGTGGTTCTGCCGTTGCTACATCTTCAATGGTAACAGAAATGGCTATGGGTATGAAAGTTGATGATGCCTACAAAATTACTAGAAATGATGTCGCAGATGAATTAGAAGGTTTACCACCAATTAAGATGCATTGTTCAAATTTAGCTGCTGATGCATTAAAGGCTGCAATCGATAATTATAGGCTCGGTACTAGTTCTGAAGTTGAAGTTCCAACATCTTGCAGTGTACCTGATATTAAAATCATCCTCGGTTTGGAAGATTTTATTGGTAAAGGCGTTTATAGAGAAGTAAATGATTTTTTTAAATTTAAAGACAAAAGAACTCTAATATTAGATACAGGAGACAAATCGCTTGAACTTGCTCTGGAATTAACAAAGTATACAGGAAGAGTAATTGTTTTAACTTCGGCTAAAAATACACCTGGCTCAGAAGAATTGAAGAAAAAGTTAAAACTTTCAGACATAAAAATATTATATGAATCAGAATTACTTGAAGTAAAAGGAACTGATGATGTGGAAAAGGTTTTGATCCACGATTTTGATGAAGATGAGAATTATGAACTCTTCATCGACAATGTAATTTACTTAGAATAAAATAAACTTTTTTTTATTTTTTTAGAATTAGCGAATATAAATTATTAGATCATAAATTCTGATCAAAAGAATTTTGATCAGATTAGATGACACTTTGATTTGTGATATAATTCATAAAGATGAGGTTTATATGATACATTTAACTTGGTTTATTAGATTATGCCATTAAAATCTTAAAAAAGTTGAGCAAGACATGCAAAGAGTTGTAATTGTTGGTGGAGTTGCGGGAGGTGCTTCGGCAGCAGCTCGTTTAAGAAGATTAAGGGAAGACTTTGAGATAATTATTCTTGAAAAGGGCCTTTATGTTTCATTTGCTAATTGTGGTTTGCCTTATTATGTAGGAAATGTGATTAAAGAGCGTGACCAGTTGGAACTGATGACTCCTGTAGATTTTTTTGATAGATTTAATATCGATGTGAGAATAAACCATGAAGCATTAACCATCAATAGAGAAGAAAAGACTGTAAATATTAAAAATCTTGAAATTGATAAAAAATATAGTTTAGAATACGATTATTTAATACTTTCTCCTGGTGCATCTCCTATAGTTCCCCCATTTAAAGGATTGGAAAAAGTTCCAAGTTTTACACTTAGAACAATACCAGATGCTGTGAAAATAAGAGAGTTTGTCGAGAAAAATAAAGTGAAACACGCCACTATAATTGGGGGTGGGTATATCGGTTTAGAAATGGTTGAAAACTTGAAAGAAAGAGGAATAAGAGTCAAAATAGTTGAGATGCTTGATCAAGTTTTGGCACCATTAGATAAAGAGATGGCTCAATTTGTACATCAGGAATTACTTTTAAATGGGGTGTGCCTTCAATTAGGAGATCCTGTAGATTCATTTGAATGTGATAAAAATAAATGTAATTATGTGATACCAAAAAGCGGTAAAAAAGTTAAAACTGACATGATAATCTTATCTATTGGAGTAAAACCTGAAAATAAGTTAGCAAAAGACGCAGGTTTAAAACTCGGACCAAAAGGACACATAGTAGTAGATGAAAATATGCGGGCTTCAGATCCTTATATTTTCGCTGTAGGAGATGCAGTACAGACTAAAAATTTTGTCACAAATGAACCAACAGCTATTCCTTTAGCAGGCCCTGCAAATAAACAAGGAAGAATCGCAGCTAATAACATTGCTGGAAAATTTTCTAAATATAAAGGCGTTTTAGGAGCTTCTGTGTTAAAAGTCTTCGATCTAACAGTTTCTTTTGTAGGATTAAGTGAAAAACAACTAACAAATACAGATATTAAATATGAAAAAATATATGTACATCCAAATAATCACGCTGGTTATTATCCAGGGGCCATCCCAATCACTTTAAAGTTGCTTTTTGAAGTTCCAACCGGTAAAATCTTAGGGGCTCAAGCAGTTGGAGGCCCAGGAACAGAAAAACGTATAGACGTAATTTCAACTGTTATAAAGTTTGGTGGAACAGTATTTGATTTAGAAGAGTTAGAACTTACGTATGCGCCTCCGTTTGGTTCGGCAAAAGATCCTGTGAACATGGCAGGGTTTGTTGGAGCAAACGTTATCAGAGGCGATCATCCCATATGGCATTGGGAAGATTTACCAGAAATACAACAAAATAACAGTTTCCTTCTTGATGTCAGGACGCCAGAAGAATATGCAGTTGGAAGTATAGAAAATGCAGTAAATATTAATGATTTAGAGTTGAGAAATAGGCTAAATGAGATACCAAAAGATAAAGATATTTATGTATTCTGTGAAGTTGGGTTTAGAGGGTATTTAACAACAAGATTATTGGTACAAAAAGGATTCAATAATGTTTATAACCTTATTGGGGGATATAAACTATTTAAGACTGCAGCTGCTACTACACAAGAAATTGCCGAAGCTTGTGGACCACCAGAAGAAATCATCGAAGAAATGATTGATAGAAAGACTATTGAAACCGATGAATTTATGGAAGTTGATGCATGTGGCATTTCATGTCCAGGTCCATTAAATGCACTCATACAAGGGCTTGAAAATCTACCTCAAGGTAAAAAATTAAAAATTTATGCAACAGATATAGGATTCAAATCTAGCGTAGAAGCTTATGTGAAGTTAAATGAAGGAGTTAATTTACTAAAATTAGGAAAAGAAGAAGGTAAACTAGTTGCGATATTGGAAAAAGGTAAATTAACTTCGGATGAGCTAGAAGCCCCTGTTAAAGTTAAGAAGAAAACTAGAACGGAATTAAGAGGTGCAGATGCCCCTGCGTTGTCAGAGATCAATGTTGATGAACTTTATGAAAGATTAGGTACAGTTGATTGTCCGGCAATAATAGTAGATGTACGAGAACCACAAGAATACCATAATGTGGGTCATATTAAAGATGCGAAATTGATTCCTTTAGGAAAGTTAGTGCGTAATGTGGAATTACTAAATGAATATAAGGACAAAGAAATTGTAGTATTGTGCGCTGTTGGTGGAAGATCAATGATGGCTGCTCAATTATTAGTAAGAGAAGGCTATAAAGATGTAAGAAACTTATCAGGTGGTATCAGAGTTTGGCAAAGAAAGGGATATCATTTAGAAAGAGAACATAAATATCATTTTGAAATTTAATATTCAATTTTCTTTAATTAATATTCTTTAAATCATTCATCTTACTTACAGAATATCTATAGATTATAAGTATAAAAGTTAAAATAAGCCAAATAATTATAAATTCAACAAAATTCATTAGTTACTAAAATTCAAAATTATACATAAGAGGGTAGAATTATGAAAGAAACAGCAAAAAAATTATTTACCGCCTACGTTGGTGAGTCTCAAGCTAGAAACAGATATACTTTCTTTTCAAAAATCGCTAAAAAAGAAGGGTATGTTTTAGTTTCTAATATATTTCAAGAAACAGCAGATCAAGAACGTGAGCATGGATCTTGGTACTACAAAATGCTCCAAAGCTTCAAAAAAGAAGAACTGTTTGATGAGATGAAAGTATTGCCTGATGCAGAATTCCCTACGACCCATGGAACCACTATTGATAATTTAAAATCTGCAATAGCAGGAGAAAACATGGAATGGCAAACTCTTTATCCGGATATAGTTGAAACAGCTGAAAAAGAAGGTTATCCTGACATTGCAAAAAGAGTACGTGGGATTATACGTGCTGAAATGCATCACTCAGAACGATATGGAAAGCTGCTTAAATTAGTTGGTGACGATGCGTTCTTTAAACGAGGCAAAAAGATCGTATGGGTATGTATGGAATGTGGTTATGAGGTAGAAATGGATCATTTACCAGAAGATTTCAAATGTCCATCATGTGATCATCCTAGGTCATATTCTAGGAAGAAATGCGAAGATTTCTAAAATAAATATAAAATTTTTAATTTAAAATCAAAATGGTTAAATAATAAACTGAATGAGATAAAAACAACAATTTATTAGAGTGAAATTTATATGCAACAAAAGGAAATATATAAATGTGCTATTTGCGGAAAAGTTATGGAAATTCTAAATCCTGCTGCTCCAGAGACAATCTGCTGTGGACAGCCTATGCAGTTAATGGAACCACAATGGAAAGAATGGAAAACTGAAAAACATGTTCCTAAAATTACTATTGATGGAAATAAAGTAACTGTTGATGTAGGAATCTCAATGGGTACCCCACACCCTATGACAGAGGAACATTGGATTATGTGGATTGAAGTTATTTGTAAAGATAGTTGTTATGAGAGACGATTTTTAAATCCTGGTGATGAACCTAAAGCAACTTTTACTTTTGCTAATCCTGAGGGCCTTATAGCAAGAGAGTATTGTAATCTCCATGGATTATGGATTTCTGAAAAATAATTTAAAAATTTTTCTTATTTTTTTATTTTTTATTTTTAATTTTAATTTTAATTGAGTTAAAGATGGTAAAGAATAAAGCAATTATTTTAGATAGAGACGGCACATTAATCGAAGATAAAAATTATGCATACAAATTAGAAGATTTTGAAATTTTACCAGGGGTAATTGAGGGTTTAAATCTACTTAAGGAATTATTCTTGTTTTTTATAGTGACCAATCAATCTGGTATTGGAAAAGGCTACTACTCCGTTGAAGATTTTCATAATTTCAATAATCATTTATTAAATACTCTAGACAAGAATAATATAAAAATAGAAAAAACCTATTTCTGCCCCCATATGGCAGAAGATCATTGTGAGTGCAAGAAACCTAAACCTAAATTTATACAATTAATAGCAGAAGAGTATAACATTAACCGAAAAGAATCATGGGTTATTGGAGATCATCCATCAGATATTCTTTTTGGTTTGAATGGAGGATGTAAAACGGTTTATCTTCGAACAGGGCATGGAGAGAGACATTTTAAGGAATTAGAGCAAAAAAATATCGAGCCTTATATTATCACTGATCATTTTTTGAAAGCTAGTAAATTAATACTTAAAAAAATCTAATCACAAGATATATTATTATTTTTCTTAAAAATAGTAAGAAAAAATAAGAATTATTAAAATTGGTATTATCTATCTCTTTTAAACACGCTTGGCATAGCATGTTCATATCTTTTCATTGCAAATCTAGATATGATGATTCTTTGAATTTCACTTGTTCCTTCATAAATTTGATACAATTTAGCATCTCTAAATAATTTTTCAACTGGATAAGTTCTTAAATATCCATAACCACCGTAAATTTGAACAGCTTCTGTGGTTACATTTGTAGCCATATCCGATGCGAATGCTTTAGCAATAGCAGAACTCATGTTATTATCTAAACCTTGATCTGCTTCCCAGGCTGCCTTATGCGTCAATAATCGTGCTGCTTCTATATCTTTATACATATTTGCAATCTTTTCTTGTATTACCTGATAATTTCCAATAGGTCTCCCAAAAGCCTCTCTTTTTTGGGCATAATCGATTGAGTATTCCATCGCTGAACGCGCACATCCTACAGCAAAAGCTCCAATCGCAGGTCGCGTATGCGCAAAAGTTTGCATAGCTAAAACAAATCCTCTTCCTGGTTTTGCTAAAATATTTTCTTTGGGTATTCTAACATTTTTCAAGCTTACTGCTACTGTATTTGACGATCTTTGACCAAGTTTTGGAATATGTTTCCCTAATCTTACACCCTCGGCTTTAGTATCAACAATAAACGCGGCTATCCCCTTATGCTTTCTTTCTGGATCGATAGTAGCAAATACAGTGATATAATCTGCATAACCGCCATTAGTTATCCAAAATTTACTGCCATTTAAAATATACTCATCTCCATCCTTTTCAGCTCTGCATTTCATTCCAGCAACATCAGATCCCATAGCTGGTTCAGAAGTGGCAAATGCGATTAATTTAAACTCACTCGTTAATTCGGTTAAAATTCTTTGTTTTTGTTCCTCATTTCCTCCGATCACTATTGGTTCGGCTCCAAGATTATTATCAAATACTGATGTTGCTATACCAGGACAAGCTGATGAAATTTCTTCAACTACAATACACGAGTCTAATAATCCATATCCAGGACCTCCATATTCTTTAGGAATTCCTAAATTAAGTAAGCCTTCTTCCCAAGCCTTTTTAATGACAGGTAAAGGAAATTCTTCTGATTCATCATATTTTCTTGCGACAGGTAAAACCTCTCGAATTGCAAATTCTCTCGCTTTTTTTTGAAGTGCTATTTGCTCTTCGGTTAATTTAAAGTCCATCTCAATTCACTCTTTTTATCCCATTTTTTCAACTAATTTATCAATTATACTTTTAAAATCTAAATCTTCTGGTCTTGGAACAAATTTTAACTCTACTTTTTCATCCAAAACATCTATACCGGTGGCTTCTAGTTCTTTAATTACTTCTTTTACAGCTCCTCCACCCCAACCATAAGATCCAAAAGCCATACCTATTTTATTCATAGGTTTTAATCCTCTTTGATAGTTTAAATACTCTGCAACTAAGGGAAATAGCCCATTGTTTAGTGTTGGGCTTCCTACTAAAATGGCTTTAGCTTTCATTGCCTCAGTAATAACATCAGAGTAATCTGCATTTGTTAGTCTAAATCTCTTTACTGGAATGCCTCTATGGCTGATCTCTTTAAATAATGCTTTAGCAATTTTTTCAGTACTACCCCACATTGTATCATACACAATCAATACACTTTTTCCATCGATTTCTCCCGTCGACCATTTCTTATATGCTTCCACAATTTTGCCGATGTATGTTCGCCAGCAAACTCCATGGGAAGGGCAAATAATATCAATAGGTAAGGCTCCAACTTTTGGTAATACTTTTGCTATAAGTCCCGATAAATGGAGCAAAATATTGGCATAATATTTCTCTGCTTCCCACATTATTTCAGAAATATCATTTTCATCATCCCATCGCATCGATGTAGCTAGATGTTGTCCAAAAGCATCATTTGAAAATAAAATATTTTTTCCATTTTCATCTATCATAAAAGATACCATTGAATCAGGCCAATGAATCATAGGTATTGGTACAAATGCAAATTTCTTACCGTTTCCAATATCTAATGTATCACCTTCCTTGACTGCTCTAATCTTATCAAATACTTCAGATTCTACTTCCTCATGAAAGTGAAGTCTTAAATTATCAACTCCACTTGTTGAAGCGATAATTTCAGCATTCGGTAAATGCTTAAGTAAAAGGGGAAAAGAACCAGAATGATCCATCTCAACATGATTTATGATTAAATAATCGATTTCTTTTGGATCACACACATCTTTTATATTTTTTAAGAAGTATTCAAAATAAGGACGCTTTACTGTATCAATTAAGATGGTTTTATTCCCTGATTTAACTATATACGCATTATAAGAAGAACCTTTATGTGTGGAATATCCATGGAAATTTCTGACTTCAAAATCGATATAACCAACAAAATATACATCTTTCATTAATTCTAAATGTGTCATTATTCAATTCACTAATTTTTTAGGATTTATTCTATTATCTATGTTAAGTTTCATCACGATTATAAATTTAATTTCTATATCTCATAAAAAATTTTTAAGATTGAATTAATTGGACTATAACTTAATGAATTATTTTGTTTCTAAAAAAGATTATTCTAAAAATTAAAAAAAAAGAATTAGTATTAATATAAACTTTTAATCTGAGATTTTTGTGAAGAAACTTTTATCAACACCGCATACCAGGCAGAATTAGAGCAAAATTCCACTTACTGGGCACACCCAATCATCTGGGAGATCCTCAAACTTGGTTCCTTCAGCTTCTTCGTCATAAATATAACCACATGCTCCACATTCCCATTTAGCCATGGTTTAAACAACCTTTTGATTTAATTTTTTTGTTTTTATTTATTTGGATTTGTTAATCGAATATTTATTAAAAATATTAATTTAATATTTTATAAATACGAAACTATTCTGATTGTTAAATGAGCTTAGATTCAAAAATAACTTCGTTTAAAAATAAGGAAAACATAAAAGAATTCGACATTTTAAGAGGATTTGCTATAATATTTGTTGTTATAATCCATACTTTTGGTTTAGTTTATCACTATAATGAAGGGATTGAATATCTTCTAACATATGGTATTATTTTCATTATAGCACAATCAGCTGTACCAATATTTCTTTTTATTTCTGGTTATTTTTTGCGTTTAAAAAAAGTTAATGAAAATTCTTTAAAATCAATTTTTAAATCTAGAGTTAAAAAAATAATTCTACCGTATCTATTATTTTCAATAATTTATCTTTTATATAATAACTGGAGATTCAATCAAAATACGAATTTTTTAGAAGGGATTTATCAAATATTAACATTTTCAGTAGAATTTCATTTCTGGTTTCTTGGGTTATTATTGTCATTTTATATATTCTTTCCGTTAATAAATAAATGTTTTGAAAAATATAATAAGGTTAAGCTTTTAGCTGGCTCATTTATTTTACAAGTAATATGGATTCTTCTTGAAATTAGCACATATAAGCAATTTTTATTTAATCCAGATATGCAAGTATTAATTTTTTTTATTAAACACACTTTTATCTCTTATATCTTTTATTTTATTTTAGGTATGTATTTTGCTGAGAAATATAACCAGATTATAGATAAATCAAATAAAAAAAAGAGCCTTTTAATAGAAATACTAATTTTAATCCCTTCAATTTTGTTAAGCTATTATTATATCATGGATTTAGTGTATTTTAAATTAATAACCTTGCCTTTAAGCATATTAGCAATATTGATTTTTTATAAAATAAGTCTTATTTTGAAAGAAAAGAAAATAGGTAATTTACTTGGTTTTTTTGGAAGATATTCATATGGGATATATTTAATCCACCCCTTAATCACTAGTTTGATAGGACAAATATTTGAAATTGGAGCTCTGTTCTACTTAATATTGTTTATTAATGTATGTGTTTTTAGTTTATGCATAATTTACCTTATCAATCTTTTACCCTATAGTGAGATTTTAATAGGAAAAGTTAGGAATTAACTCTTTAATATCTTTATTCATAATTTTTTATGTATTCTATGCATTAGTTCAAGTCTTTTTTAATAAAAAAGTTCTTAGAAGCACGACATTTTGGGCATCTAAAATTATCTTTTAATTTTTCAAAAGGAACCTCTTTCTCTCCATTAGAATATACATAGTTACATCTTTTACAACGATATATTGTCATAATTTAAACCTCACTTTTTAATAAATTCATCTTTAGAACCACCACATCCTACACATTCGAAATCAGCTGCTAAATCTTTGAACAAAACTTGCATTTTTGCCTCATCATATTCCCATCCACAACTAGGACACCTCCAAATATATAATTCAAGTAACTTCTTCATCATGTCTTTATCAATTTCTTTGTCTATATTTTGACTTACAAAACTGAGATTTTTGCTCTCCCCAAATAAAATTGCACCCTTTAGTTTATTATCTTTTAAAACAATCTTCTGATAACAACAATCTTTCTTGTCAGCTTTTTTTAAAATTTCCCAAGCTCCACTAACCTCTTCAGGAGGGTTAATTTGTCCGATTGAAGTTAAATTTATTCCTACAATTTTTAAGCTATTTTTAGGGGTCGTGCCTCCATATTCTATCTTTTCTTTTCCTAAAATATAAGAAGCTAATATCTTAGATTGCTCAACACAAGCAGGAATTATACCATAAATTTGATTATTATACTCTATACAATCTCCTACAGCGAAAATATCTTCCATACTAGTCTCTAAAAAATGATTTACTATTATACCTCTATTTGTATTAATTCCCGCCTTTTTAGCTATATCAATTGTTGGTCGTATTCCTGCCTGAATAAGAATAATCTCACTTTTAAAAATTCTACCATCCTTCAACCTTATTCCCTCAACTTCGTCATTTACTAAAATTTCTTCTGTTTCCGCACCTAAAATAACATTAATACCCATTTTCTCAATTTCTGCCTTAAGCATTTCTCCACACTCAGTATCTAATTGACGTGGTAAAAGCCGTGGAAAAAATTCTACAACAGTCGTATCAAGATTACAGTCTTTTATTTGGCGAGCTAGTTCTAATCCTAACAATCCACCTCCTATAATAATCGCCGTTTTTAATCCTTTTTCTTTAATAAAACTTCTGATATTTAAAGCATCATCAATAGATCTTAAAGTAAAAACCCCCTTTCCAACCATACTAACAGCATTGTTAATAGATGGTGGTATGTTTGGGACACTACCCAGAGCAAGAACTAATTTATCATATGATACTGGTTTTTTTTCGCCTTCAATAATTAGTTCTTTCTCATTAGGTTTAATTTCAACGATTTTTTTTCCTAAATAGGAATCAATTCTATTATTTCTATACCAATCCTCTTTATAAACTATTAAATCTTTAGTGGTAATTTTTCCGGGGATAAGTTCTGGCGTTTTTATTCTCCAATAATAAGGATATTTTTCTTGCGAATAAATCTCAAGTTCAACCTCTTTATCTAAAGCTCTAATATTTTGAGCAGTGAAAATCCCAGCAATCCCGTTTCCAACAATGACAATTTTCATAGAATTAATAGGTTATTCACCGTATTTTAAACTTATTATTATAGGTTGAAAATTCTTCATGCTTCAATTTAATTTTCAATTTTTAATTTCAATTAGAACATGTTCTAATTTAATTTTAAATCAAAGCAAACATTTGTTATGTTTAGTTTATAAGAACCATATTTATTAATTAAATTATCTTAAAAAACAAAACAAAAAGAGGTTATGAATCATGGAAGGAGAAAGAATGTCTTATCATAAATCTGTTCAAAAAGTATATGAACGTATTAAAAATGATGGAATGACTAATATTTGGGATCGTTTTGAAGCACAAGGATTTGCAGGAGTTCCCGATAAACGATGTCCATTTTGTCTAAAAGGTGCTCGGTGTGATTTATGCTCTAATGGCCCTTGTCGCGCTGATGCTTCTATTGATAAGAGAGGAGTATGTGGAATTACAGCAGATGGAATGGCCATGCGAATGATGCTTCTTAGAAATGTGATGGGAACCTCAACATATCATTATCATACCGAAACTACTCTAAGAACATTAAAAGCCACTATTGAGGGAAAAACTCCTTTTAAAATAAGTGAACCTGAAAAATTAAAAAATTTTGCAAATCGTCTCGGAATTGATACTTCTGGTGATATTAACCAGATTGCGTTGAGATTGCATAATTTTGTTAAAGAAGATTTTAATCGCTCTTATACCGAAACAAGTAAAATTGTGGAAGCCTTAGCTCCAAAAGAAAGACAAGAAGTATGGAGAAAATTGGGTATATTTCCGGGCGGTGTTTACGGAGAAATGATGTTTTCGACAAGCTCATGTTTAACTAACGTAGATGGGTATTATGCTAGTCTTGCTTTGAAAGCAATGCGTTTAGGAATTGCAATGGCATATCAAAGTCAAATTGTAAATGAATTCATTCAAGACATTTTGTTTAACATTCCAAGACCCCATAAAATGCGGGTAAATTTAGGAGTGTTAGATCCTGATTATGTTAATGTCTTACCTAATGGCCATGAACCATTCTTTGGATTTGCAATGGTTCAATTAGCACGTAAACCCGAATGGCAAGAAAAAGCGAAGTCAGTGGGTGCAAAAGGATTAAGAATCATAGCTAATATCGAAACAGGTCAGGAAATGATCCAAAGATGGGAAATGGATGATGTTTTTTATGGTTTTACTGGAAATTGGATTATGCAGGAAGCAGTTTTTGCAAGTGGATGCATTGATGCATTTGTATGCGATATGAATTGTTGTATGCCTATTGATCCTCTATATGCAGAAAAATACAAATTCAAATTAATCCCCGTATCAGAGGTTGTCGTTTTTGAAGGGATTGATGAACGAGTTGATTATATTCCAGAAAAAGCAGAGGAACAAGCAGCTAAATTACTTCAAATGGCAATAGATAACTTTAAAGAACGGCATGCTGATATTGAACCCGTTACTGGACTTGATATGAATGAAGCTGTGGTTGGATTTTCAACAGAAAGTATATTGGAAGCATTGGGAGGCACCCTTGAACCTTTATTAGATGCAATTAAAGATGGAACAATAAGAGGAATTGCAGGATTAATATCTTGTACAACTCTTCGAGATACTGGTCAAGATGTCCATACTATTGATATTGCAAAAGAATTAATAAAAAGAGATATTTTAGTCCTATCAATGGGATGTGGAAACGGCGGACTCCAAGTTGCTGGTTTATGTTCACCAGAAGCAAAGGAGTTAGCAGGACCAGGACTTCAAGCCCTTTGCGAAAAACTCGGCACTCCACCAGTTTTAAGTTATGGAACTTGTACAGATACTGGTCGCGTAGCAGATCTTGTTGCAGCAGTGTCAAATGCCTTAGGAGGCGTTCCGATCCCCGATTTACCAGTTGTTGCTGTTGCGCCAGAATATATGGAGCAAAAGGCTACGATCGATGCTATTTTTGCCTTAGCATTCGGACTTTACACTTATGTTAATCCAGTTCCTACAGTTACAGGAGGTCCTGACTTAGTAAAACTCTTAACTATAGATTGTAAAGATATAACTGGTGGTATCTTACATGTTGAAACTGATACTAAAGAGGCTGTTGATGCTATGTTGGAGCATATCGAATCAAATAGAAGAAAACTCGGAATTTAAAATTATTTTTTTATTTTCTATTTTTTATTTCAAAGTCTAATATGGGTCATATATCCCTGCCAAATAATATTTCTTGCTCAAATTTTCCCCCATGATACGCTATAAGAATACCTATTATAAGAATAACTAGAGCTACTAATGAGAAACCTAACAACATTAAAAATATTGGCAAGTAATCGCCAATTTGATCTAGGGTTATATTAAGCTTATTCATTATTATAAAAAACCCTATAACATCAATGATTAAAATTGCGCTAAAACAAATTAATATTACATAAATCTTTTTAATCTTTTTTGTTCTTCGGGGGTGTTCTCCCCCCCGCCGAGGGTGCCCACTAGTCTTATAATAAGTTTCTTCTAATTTAGGACTTTCGGCCTCAACTTTTTCAGTTTGTTTCTCATAATCTTCTCTTGTAGTTTTCCTAAGACTATCTTGTTTACCACATTGTTCACAATATTCCCTTTCCATATTAGAGAACTCTCCACAATTAGTGCAAATATATGGAAGTGAGTTCCTAAAAGTTTTCCATTTAACTTTCAAATATTCTCCCTTTTTATCTAATATTTATCAAATCTATTTAGCGATATCATTATAAAAAGATTTAGGTCAAGGTTAAAAATCTTTTTTAATTTTTATTTCGAGTTTTTTTCCATCTAATCAAGAACTAGAATAATTTATAATGGTTCTAATAGATTTTCGAACATGTTCGAAATTAAAAATATATAATCACTTCCATTTTTTTTAATCATGACTGAAGTAAAAGGACATAAATTAATAAACAGAAAAATTATCAAAATCGATGAAGATCTTTGTACAGGATGCGGAAATTGTGTTGTAGATTGTGCAGAGGGTGCTCTGAAAGTAATCGATGGAAAAGCTAGGGTTATAAACGAAGTTTTCTGTGATGGTCTCGGTGCGTGCATTTCTGGTTGTCCTGAGGGCGCACTTGAAATAATCGAACGAGAGGCTTTAGAGTTTGATGAGGAGGCTGTTGAGAAACACTTAGAGACTATGAAACATAATGAACAAGTTGAAACAGACCAAGTGAAAAAAATTGTTGATGAACATGCTCATCAATGCGGGTGTCCTTCAGTTCAAACGATGGTATTTAGTGAGCCTGAAACAAACACAGAAGTACCAGGAAAGATTTCTTCAGCTTTACGGCAGTGGCCTGTTCAAATGCATTTAATTAATCCACGAGCTCCATATTATCAGGGCGCAGATGTATTATTATCAGCGGATTGTGTTGGCTTTTCCTATGGCGATTTTCATAGAGATTTTTTAAAACAAAAATCAATTGCGATTGCCTGTCCTAAACTTGATCAAGGTAAAGAAATTTACATTGAAAAAATTAAATCTTTGATTGATGACGCTAAAATAAACACCCTTACAGTTGCTATAATGGAAGTTCCTTGTTGTTCAGGCTTATTAGCTTTAGCTCAAGATGGTGCTAAACGAGCAAGCAGAAAGGTTCCTATCAAATATATTGTCGTAGGCGTCCAAGGGGATATTTTAAAAGAAGAATGGTTATAATTTTAAGATTCAAACATAACCTTTTTTTTAATAATTTTTCTCAACATAACTGATAAAGCGGATTTTGATTTTCCCAATTTATTTGCTAGTTCTTCTAAAGATATTTTTCGAGGAATTTCAAAAAATCCTGAACTTATAGCTTTATCTAGAATTTGGGATTGTTCTAAACTTAATTTATATCTTTCATCATCAAGATCATAAGGGGCTTTTCCAATTCTCAATAAATCATAAGAAATATTTTTTTCTTCAAAGAGCGTTAAAAGTTTATCAATTCTCTCTCTACTTGAAATTAACCTCCAATAAGCATATCCTTCTTTGACTCTAACTGGAAAATTGACCAGCACACCACATTGAATAACAGCATATAATAAGTAAGGATCCTTTGTTTTTACATTAATTTTGACTTTGGTCTCTTCCTTTTCTAAAATACCAAATTCGAAAACTGAGGGATGGTTTTTAATTTTTTCGATAAGTAAGTCTATTTTATAATGCATTATCTCAATTATTGCATTTCCAATTGATTTTTCAAGATCATATGGCAAGAAATATTCAATTTCCATTCTAACGTCCTGAAAATTATTGAAAATGTCTGAGATCCACAGTTCTTTTGGAAATTTAATTTTGATTCTTGCTAAACTTGTTTTGCTTGAATCCATTGAAAGTGGTAGTCTTGAAGAATTTAAAATATTTTTTAGAAATAATTGGTAATTATAAATAAGAAATAAAAATAGTAATATTATTATGGAAGAAAATAAGACCCTTCTGTTAGGAATATGTGGAAGTCCCAGAAAGCAAGGTACTGAGTTTGCTATCAACTATGCTTTAAACTACGCGGCAGAAAAATTTGGTTTTGAGACTGATTTTTGGACTGTTAGAAATAAAGAGATTAAATTTTGTATTAATTGCGATTATTGTATACGTGAAAAAAAAGGATGTGTTCATAAAGATGATTTACAAGAATTATATCCTAAATTGGAACGAGCAAAATTCCTACTTTTTGGTACTCCTGTATATCAAGGAAATTTATCTGGCCAGTTGAAGACTGTGATGGATCGTTGTCGAGCATTATTAGCAAAAAACCCGGACGTTTTTAAAAATAAAATTGGAATGGCATTAGCGGTTGGTGGTGATCGAAGTGGAGGACAAGAGATCTCAATTAGAAGTATTTTAGACTTTTTCCAGCAAAATCAAGTTATTGCTGTTTCTGGAGGGGCATTTGGTGCAAATTTAGGAGCATGTTTATGGACAAAAGATAAAGGAAAAGAAGGAATCGAACAAGATGAAGAAGGTCTAAGATCCATTAGAAAAGTCATTAAGAGATTAGCTGAATTCAAAAATAAACCCTAGGTACTATGTTCTATAACTAATTATATCTTACCAAAAATCAAACACAAACAAATCTTAAACCTTGAAATTAAAAAAAAAAAATAGTAAAAAAACAAGAATCTTAGATAAAAATTTAATTAAGATCAAATAATTTTTTAGCTTCTTTTTCCCTGAGGCCAGAGATACCCCATAACTCCTTAAACCAGTATTTTCCTTTATGAATGACTACAGGGGTATTGACGATACATCCATCCACATCACAGAAAGTTGTAGTAAAGTTGTCGTCGTGTAATAATTCGTGTACAAATTCCTCGTCATTAATGTCTCTTTCAATATATTTAGCGTCGCGTTGATCTAGCCATTCTTTTAACTCATGACATCGTGTACAACCTTCTTTCGTAATCAGGATAGGTATTTTCATTTCAGCCATAATCTGTTACCTTCTTATTAATTTGAATTCCATTATATAGTTTTAAAATATTGATTAAGAATAAAAAAGGTTTATATTCTAAATTATAAATTTGAACTGTGAACGTGGAATATATTATAGAAAATGGAACTCTCCTGAAATATAAGAGAGAATATTCGTGATTTTTTAGATCAATTGTTGTATTATCCATCTTAAAGCTCCGATGATCTTTTCATCTTCGGTTAGAACGTTAATAGCAAAATATTTAACTATCATACCACACTCTGCTAACTCATCCAAATCAAAATTCTTATAGATAAAATCAGGGTCCACTTTCTCTTTATTATAAAATTTATTCCCAATAATTGCTATTGGCATGTATTCCCCTTTATCTAAGCACCTATTCAAAACCAGCTGAAACATATCAATAGCATCTTGTAAAGAATCTTTATTTGAAGCATTAAAGATCAGTATAAAGCCTTGGGCGTTATCCATACATTCATCATAGAGTTTAGCATATTCTCCTTTACTCTCATCCTCAATACATTCGTATGTTAAAATTTCTATATTCTCTATAATAAAATCGTAGATCTTACTGATCATATCTCTTTTTTTTTCATTGTCTTTGTACTGTAAAAATTGTATGACTTCTAAATTCTTTAACAACGTTGTTTTTCCTGATTTAGGAGGTCCAAATATGTAGATCTTTTTTAAATCTCCCTTAGTAATAATAGGTGTTGGTACTGCTATTTCTGGGGATATTATCTGATAATATTTGTAAAAAATTTCTAAAAATTGATTTTGAAATTCATCTGAGCCCAAACTCAATAAATCCTGCTGAATTTTTCGATTTTTCTCGGTATGAAGAATTTCAGTCAATTCTTTTAAGTTGCTTATTTCTTTTGCAAAATTTTCTAGTTCTGGTATTTTAGATTCTAAATATCTATATACATCCGTAATTTCATCCTTAAAATAGGCCGCCCTTATCATATATGTAATCATTAAAAGATCCTTACCACCTCTAGCGAATTCTGAATCAATATAAAAAATGTTGTTGATTGTTTGGTATTTACGGTAAGAAAAAATAAAACTACCTTCATGTTCTTGAAATTCAAGGATTCTTCCTAAATCAGGGTGCTCTTTAGTATCGATAGGTGAGCTGCAATAAAAAGTAGATGGGCCAATTATTGAATCAAAATATGATAAACACAAAATTGATTCTCTTGAAACATTTAGTGAAGAAGGAATGGACTTACTTGACATTTTTCTATAAAATGATAGTGCATCAATCTAAATTATATAAAAGATATGGTCAATTTTATATCAAACGATTTTCTTTTTGTTTTTATCTCAAAAGTCATAATAAAAAATTCAGTATTCTTACTAAAAAACTATTTATTTATTATGTATTGGGCTGAATCTTAATAATTTATAAAAATCAAATTTTAATGCTCCAAATTTCTTAAAATCATATGGATTCTTATACACAAAACATTGAATTTAACTTAGCAATGAAAAAACTTTTTCATGGAGGCTTAATGGAAAGAGTTACTGCCGCTAGAACACTTGGACATCTTAAAGAGGGTCGCGCTACAAACTTACTCGTTAAGGCATTAAGTTCAGAAAGAGATTCAATTGTAATTAATAGAATTATTGAAGCAATGGGAGAAATAAAAGATACTAAAGCCACAATTCCAATCGTTAACCTCTTAAAAAAAGAATTAGAAAAATCTGAAGATGAGCAAGATAAAACTCGTTTATTTTTAATAATAGAGACTTTAATGAAAATAGGAGATAAAAGAGCTTTAGAACATTTAGGTATACTTTTAGAGTCATGTGATGCAGATATTAGAAAACTAACTGAGCAAGCTTTTGAGTGTATAGA
>JBATUM010000299.1:0-1661 GCA_049671145.1 Promethearchaeia archaeon | reverse complement strand
GGCTATGAAGACGTAATAACACAACTTAAATTAGAACGAATGCTATCACCAACTTCACTTACAAATAGTCAAGTTTTACGACCTTCAGATGGTAAAATCCCAAAAAGTATTGTAATGATTCAATGTGTAGGGAGTAGAAATGACCAGGTTGGGAATCAATATTGTACAGGTGTTTGTTGTAAGTTTGCGATAAAAAATGCGAGAATAGTTAAAGAAATGTATCCTAACGCAGATGTGACTATCTGTTACATCGATATAAGAACTCCAGGATTAAACTTTGAGGAACTATATAAATCAGTACAGGAAGTTGGAGTAAGATTTATTAGAGGTCGTCCTTCAGAGATTCTTAAAGATTCAATTTCGGGTGAATTAAGAGTTATTGTTGAAGATACATTGAGTCAAACTCCCTTACGTTTAAGAGCAGATCTTGTAGTTCTTTCCGCAGCAATGGTACCCCCAGAGGGAATTGGACCCTTAGGATCTAAACTGCAAGTACTTCGTTCTAAGGAAGGATTCTTAAAAGAATTTCACATTAAAATGAATCCCACATTAAGTAGTAAATGAGGCATTTATCTAGCAGGCGCTATTCAAGGGCCTAAAGATATCTCAGAAACTGTTGCACATGCTGGAAATGCTGCTGCATTGGCTGCTGCCCCCTTGGTTAAAGGTTATATCGAAAAAGAAATGTTAATCCCTTCAATAAATTATGATTTATGTGTTGATTGTGGATTGTGTAAAACTGTCTGTGCTCCTGCGGCAATTGAGATTGGTAAGGATGGAAGTCCAATAATAAATGAAATAGCATGTAAATCATGTGGTATGTGTATGCCAGCTTGTCCCACAGGAGCGATTCAATTACTAAATTTTGACGATGTTCAACTATTAGATGAAATAATTGCAGTAGCAGGCGGAGGTGCTGTGTGCGAAAATGAGTGAATGTGAATATATCGAACCGGAAGTACTTGAGAAAATGGAAAATATTGTAGTTTTTATGTGTAATGAGTGTGGTCAAGGGTCAGCAAATACGGCTGGAGTTGCTCGAATGGCATACAATCCTGCAATTCGGATAATCCGAGTACAATGCACTGGTCAAGTCGGTCCAATACAGATCATGGATGCGTTAAGCAATGGAGCTGATGCTGTGGCGTGTGTTGGATGTTGTTTAGGTGCTTGCCATTTCTTTAATGGGAATGTTTTATCAATGCACAGAATTAAACTTATGAAAAAATTATTCAAAGAACTTGGTTATAGTAATCAATTTGTCAATCAATATACTTCACGCGCAGCTGAAGGTGAGACTGCGGTCGGAGATTTTGATGATATGGTAGAAAGATTAGCTAATGCAATTAGAGAGGAGGGGACATTAAAAGATGGATGTTAAAGTATTTCAATTTAATGGCTGCAATAAATGTTTTAATGAAAGCATACTTTTAAAGGAAGATTCTAAATATAAAATAGAATTTATAGCAGATCCAAAGAATTGGAAGGAAAAAAAAGTTGATGTTTCTATAATAACTGGGTTTCTATTACCAGACGATAAATCAACTTTAGAAAAAATAAAAACAAACTCAGAAAAAATAATAGGTTATGGTAATTGTACTACAACAGGTGGAGTGTTTGCGTTAGCCAACCAGAGAGGGTATGACATTTCGCCTTTAAAT
>JBATUM010000298.1:0-3419 GCA_049671145.1 Promethearchaeia archaeon | reverse complement strand
AATATTGAACTTCTAATGGCTCTAAAAGCTTAACATGCTCAATTGCCATATGTATTTGATCAATAGCTTTTCTAGTTGCTTTTTCGGGCTCATCACTATGTACCCACGAATTTTGCTCTCGAATATTAGCAAATGAAATAAGGAATCGATTTATACCAGCTTTTTCAATTGTTTTTCTGAATAGTAATCCATGTAATTTAAATGAACAGGCGGCAATTACAACGCGATCAATCATATTCTCCTTTATTTCTTCAATAACCTTATTTAAACCAGCCTCAGAACATAAATATTGGTCCCCAATCACATATAGATCTGGATATTTACTGAAATGGTCAATTAACTTGTTATTATCAATAACCCCACTGATATTTTTTCCACAATCACATATATATAATCCAATTTTCAATTTAGAACCACTTAATACTGATGAATTTACGCAAGCTTATGAGTTATATAAAAATGAGTATCTATTAATTATTGCTAATTAGTAATGTAAGATAATTTTAACTTTTCCCAAATATAAAGAAATTTGAGAGACTGCTTATTATTTATTAAAGTAGGAATCAAACCTAAATTCTGCTACTTAAATCATGGGAAATAAAATATTCTTAGTAAATACAAGATAAAGTGATAATAGTATTAAAATAAGACCATCGTTGTTGTTAACAACGAATACAGGCAACAAAATTTATCTAAAATATTCTGTTAATATATAGGTTAAATGAATTAATGTATGTAATAATTCAATCATCGTAAATTTTTTAATATATATTATCTATATTATTGTTTAAGACTCCAATTGTGTCAAATACTAAATTTAAATTCTGAGATGTTTATAGATGAAGAAAAAAATTTTTCAAGCTTTAGGTTTAATTTTCACATCAGTATCTTTAGTGGCAATTTTTATCACTTCAACCCCACTTGCCTATTTCTCGATAACAGAAGAAAAAATAAATGATAATTTTAAAATACCACTGCTATCTTCTGAAAATGGATGGAAACCTAATGGTACGGCTATTTGTTTAGCAATTAATAACCAAAAATACTCCCAAATTTGCAGTGACGGAGCAGGGGGAGCAATTATTATGTGGATAGATAATAGAAGTGGCACTTGGAAAGTTTATGCTCAACGGGTTGATTCCAGTGGATCACCGCGATGGAGTTATAATGGCAGGAACATAATCACATCCTTTGATTATCGCTTTACGGGTCCTCCTTATAATTATCCTCAAATGTGTAGTGATGGATTAGGTGGAGCGATCTTTACATATTGTATTTCTGAGAACATTTACGCTAAGAGGATTGATTCAAATGGGGATACAGTATGGAGTAAAACTGTTTGTAATGAAGCAAGAGTACAAGATTTACCTCAGATTTGCAGTGACGGAGAAGGAAGTGCAATTATCACATGGCAAGATGAAAGGCGTGCAATGGGTTATGATGTTTATACTCAAAAAATAGATCCAGCAGGCAACGTGAAGTGGACAATAAATGGTCTGTTAATATGTAATGCAACTTGGAATATGTTGGACGATGCGATGCCTGATATTTGTAGTGACGGTTCTGGAGGAGCAATCATTACATGGGTGGATTGGAGAATTATAGCCCCTATGCAAATTTATGCTCAAGGAGTTGATTCTAATGGAACCGCGAAATGGGTTTTTAATGGTGTAAAGGTTTGCAATAATGATGGTTTGTATCCCGAGATTTGTAGTGATGGAGATAAAGGTGCAATAATTTCTTGGGGTGATGGTAGAGGTGTCCTTGCTCAAAGGGTTGATAGCAATGGAAATATGCTGTGGATAATTGATGGTGTATTAATCTACCCAGACAGCTATCACCAAGTTCAAATGCATAATGATGATGTGGGTAGTGCTATTTTTACTTGGCATGAGTTCAGAGGTGGTAATTATAATATATTCGCTCAACGGATTAATTCTTCTGGGGACATTCAGTGGACTACAAATGGGATATCCATTTGTTCAGCAATATATAACCAATTTAATCCTCAATTATGCAGTGATGGAGCGAGAGGTGCAATCATCGCATGGGAGGATTTAAGAAGTGGAGGAAATAGTGATATCTATGCTCAATGTGTAGATTCCTCTGGAAATGTACGGTGGGAAGAGAATGGTTTAGCTATTTGTACAGCAACGAATTATCAATCAGGGCCTCAATTATGTAGTGATGGAATGAAAGGGGCGATCATTACATGGCATGATAAAAGGAGTGGAAATTATGATATATACGCCCTAAATATAAAAGCTAGCGAATTAGAAGAAACCCCATTTTGGTTGATATTATTAATATTAGCAGTACTTGGCGTAATAATAGTCATCGGCACTGTATACGGTATTACTCATAGAAGGAGAAAACTTAAGGGTATATCTGGGGAATCAACAGCTATTATAGGATCGGTGCGAGATGTCTTTATTAGTTATTCAAGTAAAGATAAAGAGATAGCAGACGCTGTGTGTCATTATTTGGAGGAAGCAAAAATAAAGTGTTGGATTGCACCCAGAGATACATTGGGGGCATACGCAGGTTCTATAACTAATGCAATTGAAAATTCCAAACTCATGGTACTTATATTCTCCAACAATGCAAATCTTTCAAATCAAGTGAAAAATGAAGTAGAAATTGCAGTTTCAAGTGGAATTACCATACAGCCAATTAGAATAGAAAAAGTTGAACCGGATGCTGATTTCAAATATTATGTGAAACGTTGGCATTGGTTAGATGCAATAAAACCCCCTTTAAAAAAGCATCTAACCAAATTAGTTAAAATGGTATCAAAACTGTTAAGTGTTGTTGAAGATGTAAATAAAGAATAAAAAATGGAGGATATATAATTATGAGTAAAAGAGAGATTATAATTGGACTAGTTAAAAATGGAAACTTTTACTCCCTCTCTTCTGAACCAGAACTAAGTGCTCCAACACTTCTAACTGAAATAAAAATAATGGAAAGTATTCCCCCTGAAGCTTGAAAACTCAATTTAATTGAATATGAGGGGAAATTAATAGCCGTTCAAGTTCTTAATCAGGGGAGTGTGATCTATGAAGCATCCATTATTGATGTTGCAGGACCTATTGTTACTGCGTTGGTACTAAAGGCGTTTGGTAAACAAATTGGTATCTAAGCATTAGCTTCAAATCATTATTAAATTTTTTTTTCTTCACAATTAAATTAAAAAGCTAATCCAATATGAAAGATTTTGCTTATAATACTAAATATAAAAAGAAACAAATAAATTAATCTCCATTATTACAACTAGAAGCCTCTTTTTGTGTTTTAGCATTTTCAACCATTTCTTCAGGGAGAAAAGGATACACCTTTACTATATTAAAATTATGTTTTTTCAATTCTAAGAAATATTCCTTTTCCATCATATATTCTTTTCTTGCCCATTCTAAGAT